>NZ_JBOICG010000149.1:0-2064 GCF_050739995.1 Pseudomonas sp.
GGAGCTGGCTTGCCTGCGATAGCGGTTTATCAGACACATTGATGCTGAATGTGCCACCGTCATCGCAGGCAAGCCAGCTCCCACATCTGTTTTGTATCGTTGCTGACTGCTATGGACAGCCCATGAACCGTCTTCGCTTTGCCTTACCGCTGTTATTGCTCCCCGCCGCTGACCTGCTCGCCGACACCTTCGAGCGCGACAACGCCCTGAAACTCCCCGACGTGGTCATCAGCGCCAACCGCCAAGTCCAGGCGCGCAACGACAGCAGCACCGCCAACACCGTCTTCACCCGCGAAGATATCGACCGCCTGCAACCCACCAGCGTAAGTGACTTGCTAAGCCGCGTGCCCGGCGTACAGGTGGCACAAAGCGGTGGCCGTGGCAGTGCGACCAACGTTTACATTCGTGGCACCTCGACCGCCCAGAGCCTGGTGCTGGTGGATGGCCAGCGCATCAGCAGTTCCACCACCGGTACCAGCAACTTGCAATACCTCAACATTGAGCAGGTTGAGCGTATCGAAGTGCTACGTGGCTCACGCTCGGCGATCTACGGCAGCGATGCCATTGGCGGTGTGATTCAGATCTTCACCCGGCGCAGCACCGAGTCAGGCCTGCAACCGCGCATGCACGTGGGTTTTGGCAGCAACCACACGTGGGAACGCAGCCTTGGTCTGTCCGGGGGCGACCAGCAAACCCGCTTCAGCCTCGGCGCCAGCCTGGATGACACGGCCGGGATCAACCGCACGCACACCTCGTACCCCAGCGATGGCGATCATGATGCCTATCGCAACCAAGCCGTCAGTTTCAGCCTGAGCCATGCCTTCACCAATGACGTCGATGCCGGCATAAACGTGCTGGATAACCGCGGAAAAAGCGAATTCGATAACCCCTTCGGTCGCTATGACTCGGCCACCTATCAAAGTTTCCAGCAGAAGCCCTACACCGACTTCAGCGTCAGTAGTGTCAGCAGCTATGTCGACGCACAGATCAACGACCTCTGGAAATCCCGCGTCGAACTGGGACACAGTGAAAACCGCGAAAAAACCCTGGATAAACTCAGCGACGAACGCAGTGTGTTCAACACTTACCGCGACTCGCTGAACTGGCAGAACGACCTGACCCTCAATGACCAGAACAGCCTGATCCTGGGCGCCGACTGGTACGAAGATCGGGTCAACAGCAGCACTACGCTCGCCGAAGACAGCCGCTGGAACCGTGCCGCGTTTATCCAGCATCGGTTTCAAGCCCGGTACTTTTCCACAGAGCTGGGCCTGCGTCGCGACCAGAATCAACAGTTCGGCGGTCACAACAGCTGGAGCGGCACCTTGACCGTGCCGGTCAACCCGGACAACGACCTGCTGCTGAGTTACAGCGAGGGCTTCCGCGCGCCGACGTTCAACGACCTGTACTACCCGGACGAATACGGTTTTAAAAACAGCAACCCGAACCTGAAACCCGAAACCTCGAAAAGCTACGAAGTGCAATGGCGCAGCCAGCTCAGCGACACTAGCCGCCTGGAAGCGTCGCTGTACCGCACCGACATTCAGGACGCGATCGTATTCGGCAGCGATGGCCCGCAAAATGTCAGCTCGGCGCGTATCAATGGCTTCGAAGCCACACTCAAGCAAGCGCTGTTCGGTTGGCAAGGCAGCCTGGGACTGGCAATGATTGACCCACGGGATCGTGACTCCGGGCGGACGTTGGCCCGTCGTGCCAGGCGCACCTTGAGCCTGGACCTGGACCGCCAATTCGACCAGTTTGGCATCGGTGCCAGCTGGCAAGCGGTCAGCAGCAGCTACGACGATCCGAAGAACCAGCAACCGTTGGGTGGTTATGGATTGCTTGGATTACGCGCCAACTGGGCCGTGAGCCGTGAAGTCACGCTGAACATGAAGGTCGATAACCTGCTGGACAAAGCCTACAGCCGGGCGCTGTATCAGTATCAAGGCCAGCAATATGGCTACCGGGAAGAAGGTCGGGCGCTGATGTTCGGCGTGACCTGGACGCCTGAAATCTGATCGTCGTCGGTGAGGCCGCTTCGGGGGCAAGCCCCCTCCCACATTT
>NZ_JBOICG010000150.1:0-1845 GCF_050739995.1 Pseudomonas sp.
CCGCATTCGCGAGCAAGCCCGCTCCCACATTTTGACCGTGCTTATTCTGTCAGGATCAGCCCGCCAGGCCGACGAACATGTCTTGCACGTCGTCATGGTTGTCCAGGCCTTCCAGGAAGGCTTCGACTTCGGCCATCTGCTCATCGGTCAAACCGCTGACCGGGTTCTTCGAGATGTAGCCCAGCTTGGCCGACAACACTGTGAAACCCTGCTCCGGCAGTGCTTTCTGCACCGCGTCGAGGTCGGTGGTTTCGGTGATGAACAACGTGCTGCCCTCTTCCTCGCCGTCTTCGAAATCCTGGGCACCAGCTTCAATGGCGGCCATTTCCGGATCAGCGTCCGGGGTGTCCGGCGAGGCCTCGATCAGGCCGACGTGATTGAAGTCCCAGGCCACGGAGCCCGAGGCACCCAGTTGGCCCTTGCGGAACGCCACGCGGATCTCCGCCACAGTACGGTTGATGTTGTCGGTCACGCATTCGACGATCAACGGCACCTGATGCGGAGCGAACCCTTCATAGGTCACGCGGTGGTACTGCACGGTTTCACCCAGCAGGCCGGCACCTTTCTTGATGGCGCGGTCCAGGGTTTCCTTGGGCATCGAGGCCTTTTTGGCCTGCTCGACCACCAGACGCAGGTGGGCGTTGGTCGAGGTGTCGGCGCCGTTACGGGCGGCGATGGTGATTTCTTTCACCAGCTTGCCGAAGATCTTGCCCTTGGCATTGGCTGCCGCTTCTTTATGTTTGACTTTCCACTGTGCGCCCATGACTCACTCTCTTTTGTCCATCGCGCCGAAACGTCTACTGGCCGGCGCTTTGGGGGCAGAGTTTATAGGGCAAAAACGCTCCAATCCACCAAAAAACCGTCAAGACACCAACTCGAAAAACGCCTGGATCAAGCGCAATGAGCGGCGCCGCTCCAGGCAGCCGAGCATATGCCGGTTGACCAACCCACCGCCTTGCAAGGCAATCGCCCGCACCCGTGGGTCGGGGCTGACCTCCATCGATGACACAACCCCTACACCCAATTCAGCCGCAACGGCTTCGGTCACTGCCTCGCGACTGTCCAGTTCCAGCAGCACCTTCGGTCGTACGCCGCCCGCCTGGCAGGCGTCATCAAAGGTACGACGGGTGATGGAACCAGGCTCACGCAGCACCATGATCACGTCGTTGAGCTGTTCCAGGCCGATCCCCCCGGACTCACAGGCCCAGGCATGGCCCGCCGGCACCAACGCGCAGATCCGCGACTCGCCCAAAGGCTGCAGGTGCAAGCCATTGCGCGGCTCCACCTCGGTCAGCACGGCCACATCCGCGTGCTCGGAGAGCAGCGCCGCCAGCGTTTCCTGAGCATTGCCCAACCGCAGGTTGACGGTAATGCCCGGGTAACGCGCACGCAGTCTGGCGATCATCGGCATCACCAAGTGCGGGCCATCCGCAGCCACCTCCAGACGCCCGGTCAGCAGTTGCTGGTTGGCCTCCAGCAGCGTCTGCGCCTCATCCACCAGGCCGAAGATTGCCCGGGTGATGGCGGCCAGCCGCGTACCTTCCTCGGTCAACTCGACCCGCCGTGCCGTACGGCGCAACAGCGGGATCTGGTAGTGCTCCTCCAACGCCTTGATATGCCCGGTCACCGCCGGCTGGCTGATAAACAGCCGTGCCGCCGCCCGGGTGAAGCTGCCCTCACGGGCCACGGCATCAAATGCACGCAGTTGGAACAAGTTCATAGCTATCGGCCTCACTGATAGCTCGCATAACAACAAACAATTTGATTGATGACAAGCCAAACTGCAATTTAGGCGCCGTAACTTCATCCCAATGTTTTGCGAGGACACACGAATGAGCACTGCCG
>NZ_JBOICG010000151.1:0-1701 GCF_050739995.1 Pseudomonas sp.
GCTCCCACACAAGCCCACACATGTTTGCTTAGCGCTTACAACAGGCCGCCGCCGTCGATGTCGATCACGGCGCCGGTTATAAAGCCATTTTCCATAGCCAGTACATACCCCGCTGCCACTTCTTCGGCCTGCCCCACGCGCCCGACCGACAGTGTCTCCCCAGCCTTGGCAAACATCGCCAACCGCTGCTCTTCTGCCAACCCCGCATACGCCGGTGTATCAATCACCCCCGGGCTGATCACATTGACCCGCCGTGGCGCCAGTTCCTTGGCCAGCTGTTTGCCCAGCGCTTCGGTTGCGGCGTTGATGCCGGTCTTGATGAATTGGCCGGGCGCCAACTTGCGCCCCAGTTGACCCGACGTCAGGCTGATGCTGCCGTGCTCATGCAAATACGGCAGCGCCTGCTGGATGGCGCGCAAGGCGCCCCAGAGTTTCACATTGAAATTGTCCTGGGCCTCGATCAGGTCGGTATCGACCAGTGGCTTGGCGTGCACCGACGGGCCGGACGTATACACCAAGTGATCAAAGTGCCCTACCGTCTCGAACAGACGCTGCAAGGATGCGGCGTCGGTGACGTCGACCGGTTCGCTACGCAGGCCATTGTCGACACCGGAAGTCAGTCGGCGACCCGCCAGCACTACGTGCGCACCCTGGGCGGTGGCGGCCTTGGCCACTGCGGCACCAATACCGCTGCTACCGCCGATCACGATGACCGTTTTGCCGTTGAGAGAAGAAGCCATGGGGAAAATTCCTGGATGAGAAAGTGAGCGTTCATCTTCCACGCTTGGCAATCGGCGAAAAATCCCGGTAAAACGACAAGATCTTTAAAAGGTTTTTACAAATGAGCTCGACACTCGACCTGGAGGTCTTCGTACGCACCGCCGATACCGGCAGCTTATCGGCTGCCGCACGCGGGCTGGGCTTGACGCCAGCCGCAGCGAGTATCGCCCTCAAGCGCCTGGAAACCCGCCTCGGCGTACGCTTGCTCGCACGCTCCACCCGCAGCATGCGCTTGACCGAGGAAGGTCGCCGTTATCTGGACAGCGTGCGGGTCGCGCTGGAAGCCCTGTCGGAAGGCGAGCATGCCATCAAGCAGCAGGGCCAAAGCCTCAGCGGCTTGCTGCAGTTGGCGGCGCCCTCGGATTTTGGGCGCAATGTGCTGCTGGGTTGGCTGGATGAGTTCAAGCTCGAGCACCCGAACATCCGCCTGCAACTGCTGCTCAACGACAGCAATGCCGACCTGTTCCGTGACACCGTCGACATCGCCCTGCGCTTCGGTGTACCCAGGGACTCCAGCCTGGTAGCGCTGCCGGTGGTCCCCGGCCATCGGCGCATCCCCTGCGCCAGCCCCGATTACCTGGCGCGTTACGGCATACCGCAGACACCTGCGGATTTGGCCCGGCACAGTACGTTGCGCTATATGCGCCGCGGGCAGGCCAATAACACCTGGTATTTCCGTCAGGGCACGCTGCTTCAGGAAGTCGAGGTCACGGGCGACTATCTCAGCGATGACGGTGAAATCGTCCGGCGCTGGGCATTGGCCGGCCACGGCATCGCCTATAAGGCCAATCTGGATATCGCACGGGATATCAAGGCCGGGCGACTGGTAGCGCTACTGCCTGACTGGCAAGGCGAACCGACCCCCTTCAACCTGATGTGCCCACATCGCCTGCAAGTGTCGGAGCGGGTGAAAGTGCTGCA
>NZ_JBOICG010000152.1:0-18737 GCF_050739995.1 Pseudomonas sp.
TGTGGGAGCGGGCTTGCTCGCGAAAGCGGTGTGTCAGTCACCGGATGCATCAACTGACGTAGCGCATTCGCGAGCAAGCCCGCTCCCACACAAGCCCGTCGCCACAAGGACAGCGGGCAGCAGGTCAATCAGTAACGGTAAGCGTGCGGCTTGAACGGACCTTCGACCGTCACGCCGATGTAGTCGGCTTGGGTCTTGGTCAGCTGGGTCACTACGCCGCCGAAGCCGCGGACCATTTCCAGGGCCACTTCTTCGTCGAGTTTCTTCGGCAGTACTTCCACGGTCAGGCGCTCGGCTTTCTGAGCTGGCGACAGGTCGGCGTACTTCTGCTCGAACAGGAAGATCTGCGCCAGTACTTGGTTGGCGAACGAGCCGTCCATGATGCGGCTTGGGTGGCCGGTGGCGTTGCCCAGGTTAACCAGGCGGCCTTCAGCCAGCAGGATCAGGTAGTCGTCGTTCTGTGGGTCGAAATCACCAGCACCGGTACGGTGAACCTTGTGTACCTGTGGCTTCACTTCTTCCCATGCCCAGTTCTTGCGCATGAAAGCGGTGTCGATCTCGTTGTCGAAGTGGCCGATGTTGCAGACAACGGCGCGCTTCTTCAGAGCCTTGAGCATGTTGGCATCGCAGACATTCACGTTACCGGTGGTGGTCACGATCAGATCGATCTTGCCCAGCAGGGCCTTGTCGATGCTTGCTTCGGTGCCGTCGTTCTGGCCGTTGATGAACGGCGAAACCACTTCGAAACCGTCCATGCAGGCTTGCATGGCGCAGATCGGGTCGACTTCGGAAACCTTGACGATCATGCCTTCCTGGCGCAGGGACTGGGACGAACCCTTGCCCACGTCGCCGTAGCCGATCACCAGGGCTTGCTTGCCCGACAGCAGGTGGTCGGTACCGCGTTTGATGGCATCGTTCAGGCTGTGACGGCAGCCGTACTTGTTGTCGTTCTTGCTCTTGGTCACCGAGTCATTGACGTTGATGGCCGGGATTTTCAGCTCGCCCTTGGCCAGCATGTCCAGCAGGCGGTGAACGCCGGTGGTGGTTTCTTCGGTCACGCCGTGGACGCGGTCGAGGATCTGCGGGTATTTCTTGTGCAGCAGCTCGGTCAGGTCACCGCCGTCGTCGAGGATCATGTTGGCATCCCAAGGCGCGCCATCTTTGAGGATGGTTTGCTCCAGGCACCACTCGTACTCTTGCTCGGTCTCGCCTTTCCAGGCGAATACCGGGATACCGGCAGCAGCGATCGCGGCAGCGGCCTGGTCCTGAGTCGAGAAAATGTTGCAGGACGACCAACGCACTTCGGCACCCAGGGCAACCAGGGTCTCGATCAGTACGGCAGTCTGAATGGTCATGTGGATGCAGCCGAGGATCTTCGCGCCCTTGAGCGGTTGTTCAGCGGCGTACTTGCGGCGCAGGCCCATCAGGGCAGGCATTTCGGATTCGGCGATAAAGGTTTCGCGACGGCCCCAGGCAGCGAGGGACATGTCGGCGACTTTGTAGTCGTTGAAATCTGCAGGCGTGTTTACTGCGCTCATGAAGAGCCTCCATTCGTAGTGTGCGAATGGGCGCCGTTGTGCGTTTAGTATCAAGCCAGGGCAACCAGGCCGGACAACGCCCCATCCGAGCCTGACAGGTTGAACCTGCTGCAGCGCCCCTCGGACAGGTGGCGGGAGAACGGTATCAATCGAAGATGACCGTTTTGAAGCGGTGGCGATTATAGCCGTGTGCGCCCGACTTCCCAAGCCTTTCTGTCGGCCATATGAAGATCGTTCATGGGGTTGATAGGCAATGGCTCATAGAGGTTGGGCCCGGGCTCTGCCATGATGTTGCCCATCATTCGGCAAGACGCTTTGGAGTGACTATGAACTTCCACACCCGCAAATGGGTAAAACCCGAAGACCTCAACCCCAACGGCACCCTGTTCGGCGGTAGCCTGCTGCGCTGGATCGACGAAGAAGCGGCGATCTATGCGATTGTCCAGTTGGGCAACCAGCGGGTGGTGACCAAGTACATTTCTGAAATCAACTTCGTCAGCGCTTCACGCCAGGGCGACATCATCGAGCTGGGCATCACCGCCACCGAGTTCGGCCGCACCTCCATCACCCTGACCTGTGAAGTGCGCAACAAGATCACCCGTAAAAGCATCCTCACCGTGGAAAAGATGGTCTTCGTCAACCTCGGCGAAGATGGCCTGCCAGCGCCTCATGGACGTACCGAGATCAAGTACGTGAAGGACCAGTTCAAGGACGATAGCCTTCCCGAGTAACCCTGCTGCGCTGTGATTTGCTTTACCAAATCATTCCGCACGGATCTTTCCCAGGCGCTCTCATCACTCAGGACCACACCCTGTAGAGAGCGCCCATGGATGAAAGTGTTTAACTCGATCACCAAAATTCAACCCTCAGTGACTGAAGAGGCGTATTCCCCGACCCAACAAGCGGTGGAGACGCCGCTGGTGCAGGGGGTGGGTGCGCGCAATGTGACACTCATGCGTGATCAGCAGGGACGGGTGGACGTGTTTTTATCGGCCCCCCCTGTCACCAGCCTTGTACTCAGTGGGGGTGGCGCCAAGGGCATTGCTTTCTCGGGGGTGGTACGGGCACTTGAGGACGCCCAGAAGCTGAAAGGTATCCAATCGATCTCCGGCTCATCTGCCGGTGCTATTTCAGCAGCACTGATTGCCAGTGGCATGGGGGCTGAAGCGTTCGACAAGTTGTCGGATGGTATCGATTTGCCAAGCCTGCTCAATAGCAAAGATGCCGTGACGGCCTGGATGCAGGATGCCAGTACGACACTGGGCAAGCTTGTTGGGCGCTTGCCCGGCGCCGTCGGCAGTACCTCTCAATTGTTGATGACCTTGCTGCCGCGCCTGCAGACCGAGGCACTTCCCCTTGAAGAACTGATTCGCAATGAGTCGCGCCAGTCGATTCTGGGCCATATCGCGCAAACCCCTCGGGAAACCCGCTCGGCGGAAGTCATGCGCATTGCTGACAGGTTGAGTGCCGGAGGCGCTCCTACGTTTGGCGATCTTGAGGTGCTGAGTCGGGATATACCCGCGATCAAGCAACTCAACATCACCGGCACCGGCATGTTTGCCGACCGTCCACAGCTGGTGGTGTTCAACGCGAATCTGACGCCGCAGATGGATATTGCCAGGGCGGCGCATATTTCCGGCTCGTTGCCACTGGTGTTCAAGAGCCCGATGGAGCAAGGACACGGTTTCCAGGCTTCAGCTGAAACCACCGCATTCAAGGACGGTGGCCTGCTGCTCAATACCCCGGCGCCAGGTGTGGTAGATCGGGCGTTTCCCGAGAGCCCCCTGGCCAAGTCTGAGGCGTTGATCGTCAAATTCGAGTCAGATGCCTCTGGTGAGCGAGCGCGCAGTGGCGGCTTTTTCAGCCACTTGGCAGATCGCATCACGGGCGTTCCGCATTCGGCTGCTGGAGCCTTCCAGGATAAAAAGCTCGAAGCGTTCGCCGAGCAGATCGTGACATTGCCCCTGAAGACCGAAAAAGGCGATTTTCGAGGCCTGCTCACGGGCACGGTCAACTTCACGATGCAGGATGAGCAGAAGCAACACCTGCAAGCGAAGGCGCGCCAGGCGGTAGACGCGCATTTGGAGCGTCGTACCACTGCACTTGAGCACCACGCTTTCCAATCGCTGGATGACGCCGTGTTGGCCATGGATGATTCAATGCTCGCCAGTGTGCAACCGGCGCTGCAAAAAGACCCCGCCGCCTCGGATGTGCTGATGTTTCGGGAAAGCGCAAAACAGGCGTTGCAAGCCCTGCATGTCGCGATTACCGAGGCTAACCAGGCACAGGGCGCGCTGGTGCTCACGCCGAGAATCTTATCGGCCCTGCGTAACCTCGACGCCCTGGCCGAGCGTCCTGAGCACATCGATTGGTTGGGGCGATGCCTCAATGTCGCCAGTCAGACCAACTTTCAACAGTTGTTGCAAGCGGCGGCCAAGCAGATCGCAGGCGGTGCATTGCCGATGTCCAAGGTCATTGGCCGTGCTGTCGCTGAGATGAGCGTGCGTGATATTGCGATGAAAGCTGAAAACTTCACGCGAGAGGTGATCTACCCGTCGCTGTTCCGACCCGGCCAGCCCGAGTCCAATGTTGAACTGTTGCACCGTGCGGCCCAAGACCTGGCATGGGCCACCACACCCACCGAATTCAACCGGGTACTCGACACCCTCGTTGACAGTTACAAGGCACGCAACAAGCCCTGGGGCAAGGCCTCCAGTTCAACCACCGTGGAGATGGCCAAGGCCTGGCGTTTGCCGGCTTAGTTGATTCGCAGTGAAAGCTGCCTGCGAGGCGGATGATCCGAATGGTGCAACGTGACGGTATCAGGGCGAAGGCTTCTGAGGGGCGCACCGAAACAGCACGCTCTCGCTGGCCCGCAGGCGTTCGTTGCAGTTGAGCGCTTGCAAGGGCTCGATGCCGTACTTCAGGTCGGACTCCCGGCGTGCGACATAGAACACTTTGTTATCGGGCAATTGGGAAAGGTCTCTTGATCGTCTGGCCTGCCCCGCGGTGTAAAACTCCCCTGAATAGGAACGCCGCCCCCAATAATAAAGGTCTCCCGGTTCATCCTTTTGCAGCTGCTGCCAGGCCAGCGCCAGGGCCTGCTGATTGTTGGGACGCTCAAAGGCACGGCCATCCACTACAGCCACCCCGATCACGACCGGCAGCAGCAGGCTCAATACAAGGCCTACGGCAACCCGCACCCGGCTTGCCGGCATGGCGTGATCGAGCGCACCGGCCAACAGCAAGCTCCACGCCGGCAGCGCGGGCAACACATAGGTCCACAAAATATTGCCGGAAAAGGTAAAGAAGGCAGGCGTTATCAAGGCCCACAAAACGACATAGCTGTAATAAGGCCAGGACTTGAGCAGCCTGCGGTAACCGAAGTACAAGGCAGGTAGCAACAGCGTCCATGGAAACATCGCAATCAGCAGTTCCAGCCAGATCGCACCCGCCATACGGGCGTGAGCAGTGCCGTACAAATCACCGGCCCAATCGCTGACGGTGTAGCGCCTCCAGTGCTCGCCGATCAGAAAATAGTCCAGAAACCCTGGTGTACGCAGTTCAGCAACGACATACCAGGGCACGGCGATCAGCAGCATCAGAGCAATGCCTGTGGCCCAGGGCAGTCGCACAAAGGCGCGCCACCGGTTGTGATAGAGCGTCCAGATCACCGCTGTTGAACCCACCAGCACGCCCACCAGCGGTCCTTTGGATAACAGGCCCAGGCCCAGTCCGGCAAACCCTGCCAAGGCCCAGCGTCGATCATAGCGGGCAGCGCCGCGCCAGAAGCCGTAGCTGGCGAGTACGACTGAAAAGCTCAGTGCCGGGTCGGTCAGCACCACACCTGCCGACAGCAAGCCAAGCGTTGAGCTGGAAAAAATAATCGCGGCCAGCAACCCGGTGCGTTCATCCGCTTCCTCGCGAGCGAAGCGGATAATGATCAGGCAGCTGGCGACATGAAACAGCCACGCCGGAAACCGAATGGCGAATTCGTTGATCCCCAGCAGTTTCATACTCAGCGCCTGGGTCCAGAAAGAGAGCACAGGCTTGCCCCAGAACGGTACGCCTACATCGAACAGCGGCGTTACCCAATCGCCCAGGGTGAGCATCTTGCGGGCCATTTCGCCGTAGCGGGCCTCGGATGTATCCATGAGCGGGTAGAAGCCAATGCTGGCCAGACGAATGCCAAGGATGGCGAGCAATACCAGCCAGAGTGTGCGGCGAGTCATTATCATCAGAGGGTTTCTTGTTCGAGGGCGGGAGTTGTGTCGGGTTTTCCTGGCTTTCGGGGCATGTGACCAACCTGGCCCTTGAGCAAATAGATCGGCCTGTGCCTGACCTCGCTCAATGTCGCGCCCATGTATTCACCGATCATCGCGGTGCCCAAGGCGATAAACGCCGCGATACCCAGGACAAAGTGGTGGGTACCGAGGGTCTCGGCACTGAACTGGTGGACGATGAACGCCAGCGTGCTGATGAAGATCAGCAGGCTGAGCAGGCTGAACCAGCGCAAGGGTTTGCGAGACACCGCCAATACGCCGTCGATACCCAGATCAACCAGTGCCAGGGGGCCCCATTTGGTTTGACCGGCGATGCGGGGTTCACGGTCGTAGGGCATTTCGATGGTGTTGAATCCGAGCCAGCCGATCAGGCCCTTCATGAAGCGTGTCCGTTCCGGCATGGCGCGCAGGGCGGCCAACGGCGCGGGGCCGATCAAGCGAAAGTCGCTGACGTGAGGCGGGACGTCGAACTTGTCTGCCAGAAAGCCGATGAGTGTGTAATACAGATGGGCGCTGATGCGTTTGCCGGGTGTGTCCGATACTCGACTGCGCCTCTGCATGTTGACGATGTCGAAACCATTGAGCCACTGATCGACCATTAATGGGATACATTCGGGTGGATCTTGCAGGTCGGCATCAATAAATAGAACTGCGTCACCACGCGCGTGATCGACCCCGGCCACCATCGCAGCCTCTTTGCCGAAGTTGCGACTCAAGTTCAGACAGCGCACCTCGGGTGTTTGGCAGAAAAAACTCAGCACGTTCTGAGTTTCATCGCGGCTGCCATCATTCACGTACAGTAATTCATAACGAATACTCAATGCCCGCACTGCCGCCATCAAGCGCTGATGAAAGACAGGTAATACCTTGGCTTCGTTATAACAGCAGATAATGACACTGAGCATCGGACGCAGTGCCCGATCAGCTATTGATAGGTTCATGACGGAAGGTCCAATGCTGGTTGATTCGAAAGGCGATCAGCGTCAGGGCGCCCGTAGTGATCATCTGCATCAGCCAGGGATGCCGTGGGAACAGGTTCAGCAGCAGTACCATCACCGCCAGGTTGCCAAGGTTGTAGAGCAGGGCGGTGACCCCGAAACGCAGCCATTGGCGAGCGTCGGCCCCGTCGACACGTTTAACGAACGTCCACCGTTTGTTGCCGTGATAACTCACGATGGTTCCCAGCAGAGCACCGAACAATGTGGAGACTATTAGTGGTAGTACAAAAGATAATAACAAGAGTGTTATATAGTGGGCGCCGGTCGCCAACAGGCCGATCATCAAATAATGGGGAAGGCACGATCGAGCCTTGTCGGGAGATGAATAGGTCATATAGTCGGGCGCGTTCATAGTCGGGCAAGTTGGGGTGGATAGATTCTATCGGGCGCATCGTTAACGTATATGAAAATAATCGAAATAAGTCAGGTATTACCAAACTGTAATCAGGCAGTAAGTTATTTGTTAATGAAGTGTTTGATAGCGACTTAAAAGTGCCGCTCGCAGTCAATGCATGGGGCGGGCCTGGGATCACCGCTTTCCGCGCGTTTCAATGATAGGGAAGTCGATTCGTCATAAATGAATGGCAAAGTCGCTGCGCGGTTTTCCATTCATGAAAGAAGGATCTTTATGCGGGCTTTTCCTTTTTTGCAGGTACGCAGGTGGTGTGTGCTGGTTGTGGCGGTAGGCGTGCTCGGGACGGCGCAGGCCAAGGACGATGCGACGGATCGTTCCGTGACCATCGAAAAAAACACGCAAGCGTTTGTGATCAATGCCGACGGCAGTTACGTGCTAAATGCCGATGAGGTCGTGCGGATCAATGAAGAGCGTGCCATCAAATTCAGCGCCCAGCGGGCTGTCACTTACAACCGCTCTCTGGACACCCTGGACATTCTCGAAGCCTTCACCCAGAAGCCCGACGGGCGCAAGGTGATGGTCAGTGCGGATCGGATCAGGGAGCAACAGGAACGGGCCTCGGCGGATGCGCCGATGTTCCAGGACTCGCGGGTCAAGGTAGTGATCTTTCCGGACGTGGCCGTGGGTGATCGCCTTAACCTGCGTTTCCAACTGACGCGTAAGACGGCGATGTTCCCCGGCGAGTTCACGGCCCTCTCCATTGCCAGCCAGAACCCGACCGAGGCCTACAGCCTGACCTACGACTTGCCGATCGAAAAAATCTTGTACGCCGATGCCCGTGGTTTTACGCCGTCCACACCGGTGGCGGCACCCGGGCGCAAGGTCTATCGCTGGGACTATGTACAGGCCGAGAAAACTCGGCCTGAGCAAAGTGCAGTGGCCTACACCGACTACGGCCAAATGCTCGCTGTTTCGACCTTTACGGATTACAAGGCGATGGCCAGGGCCTACGAGGCACGCGCCACGGTTGAGCTCACGCCGGCAATCACTGAGTTGGCGCAGACACTCACTGCAGGCCTGACGACATCGCGGGAGAAGGCTTTGGCGCTGAGTGACTGGGTGCGTAAGAATATTCGCTATGTCGCTGTGTATCTCGATGTCGGCGGCGTGGTGCCGCACTCGGCGCAGTCGGTGCTGGACAATCGCTACGGCGACTGCAAGGACCATGTGGCACTGCTGGAGGCCTTGCTCAAGGCCGTCGCCATCGAAAGCTCGCCAGCCTTGATCAACCTGGGCAACGCCTACACCTTACCCACAGTGGCTGTGATGAGGCCGATCAACCATGTGATCACCTATGTCCCAAGTCTGGCGCTCTACCTGGACTCCACCGCGAGCGCCATTGCGGCCGGTTACTTGCCGCCGCAGGACCTAGACAAACCGGTACTGCTGACCCGCACCGGCGAGATGGCACGCACGCCGGCCACCCAGTCCAACAAAGTAACCAGTGAACTGGTGTTCAAGGTCGATGACAAAGGGGCGGCGGACTTTACCCAAACCACCCATGCGGAAGGCTGGCGCACGGAAGTGATGCGCTACATGGTCAGGTCGCGTCCGCCAACGGAGCGTGAACAGATAGTCGTGAAAATACTGCGAAGCCATGGACAGACGGGCAGCGGCACGTTGCAAACAGACGCGCTGGACGGTGATGCACCCCGTTTCAAGACCGTGCTGGCAGGGCATACGGAAAACCTCATCAGCCTGCCCGGACCTATTGGCGTGCCGGCGCTCAGTCGCCTGGGTGGCAGCATTGTCCAGGATGTACTGTTTCTCTCGGCAGAAAAGGTGCGAGCGCAGAACTTCACCTGCTTCGCCAATGAAAGCGTTGAAAAGGCCCGTTTCGAGTTTCCGCAGTCAGTGAATATCTTGGCGGTGCCCAAGTCCGTATCACTCAAGGGCGCGGACATGACCTACGAGGCTCGCTATGAGCGCGACGGCAATAGCGTGCAAGTCTCCCGTGCTTTCACATTCAGCCATCCCGGGGCGGTGTGCAGCCCTGAGTGGTTCAAGGCCGAGCAGCCGATGATCGAAGCCATGACCAATGACCTGAAAAACCAGATCATCGTTCAGGCTGCCCAAGACAGCGGGTTGGCGGCGAAGTGATTCGCCGCCGGTTGCAACTCAGTGGGCGTCGGTTTGCGGTGCCGGTTCACCTTGGGTCACATGCTTGACCAGCTTGCCGATGCTCAAGCCTTGCAGCAGGATCGATGACAGCACCACGATGTAGGTGATGCTCAGCAGCAAATCGCGTTCCGGGCCCAGCGGCAAGGCCAGGGCCAATGCCACGGACACACCGCCGCGCAAGCCGCCCCAGGTGAGGATACGGATGGTGCCGCGCGGCACGCTGCGCCAGCGACGCAGCAGCAGGATCGCTGGCGCCACCGTCAGCAGGCGCGACAGGAGGATCGCCACGGCCAGCAAACTCGCCGCAAACACATGCAGCCAGTTGAACGGCAACAGCAGCAGTTCCATGCCGATCAATGCGAACAGCAGGGCGTTGAGCATGTCATCGAGCAGTTCCCAGAAACCGTCCAGGTAGCGCCGGGTCATGTCGTTCATCGCCAGTTTGCGCCCGAGGTTGCCGATGATCAGCCCTGCGACCACCATCGCAATCGGCGCAGAGACATGCAGCTCGGTGGCCATCGCCGAGCCGCCGATGACCAGGGCAAGGGTCAGCATCACCTCGATCTGGTGCTGTTCGATGCTCTTGATCATCAGGTACACCAGGTAACCAATCAGGCCACCGAACACTACGCCGCCGATCGCTTCATGGGCGAAGAGCATGGCGGTGGCGCCCACGGTCGGGGTTTCGCCCAACTGTGCGATGCCCAGCAACACGGTGAACACCACGACCGCCGTGCCATCGTTGAACAGCGACTCGCCGACGATGGTGGTTTTCAACGGCTTCGAAGCGTTGGCGGTACGCAGCACACCCAGGACCGCAATCGGATCGGTGGGCGAGATCAGCGCACCAAACAGCAGGCAGTACAAGAAGCTTACGTGCCAGCCAAACAGGGCAAAGATGTAATACGCCAGGCTGCCGATCACCACGGTGGCAATCAAAACGCCAAAGGTTGCCAGCAGGCCGATGGGCCAGCGGTAGCTGCGCAGGTCGTTCAGGTTGACGTGCAAGGCGCCGGCAAACAGCAGGAACGACAGCATCCAGTTCATCAGCAAGTCGCCGAAGTCGATCTGACCGATCAGTTGCTGGATACGCTCTTCCAGGCCCGGGTAGCCGAGCACGCTCAGGCCTTGCAGGATCAGGGAAAACACCAGGGCCGTGACCATCACACCAATGGTGGGCGGCAGGCCGATAAAACGGAAGTTCACATATGTGAGCAGGGTGGTGAGGCAAATGAAGGCGGCGACAAGTTCAAGCATCCGGGATCCTTGGAAGTTGGGTAAAGGTCATCAATGGTGGATGGACCGCAATAGCGACGGGATGTTGCAAGTAACGGATAGAACCTTTGCTGTGTCACACGGCTCATAGCGGGTGAGTGCGATAGCGCATGTTTAGTGCTAAAACTCTAATCGCTGGTAAAAACAACAAAAGGAATCTGTGATGACAGTGGCATTCTGGTGTGTATTGATCGCGATTTTTCTGCCTTACCTGTGCACAAGCGTGGCCAAATTCAGCGGCGGCAAGTTCGGGCTGCGAGATAACCATGACCCACGTGCCTTCCTGAATACCGTCGAAGGGGTGGCCAAGCGCGCCCACAACGCTCAACTGAACAGTTTTGAAGTGACGCCGGCATTTGCGGCGGCGGTGATCATTGCGCACTTGGCGGGTACGGCGTCGCTGGTGACGATCAATGTGTTGGCGGTGTTGTTCATCACCAGCCGCCTGCTGTACATCATTTGCTACCTGGCGGACTGGGCGGTGCTGCGTTCGCTGGTGTGGGGTGTGGGGATGGCGTTGATTGCGAGTTTCTTCTTCGTCTCGATCTAAAGTCTGATGCCGATCCTGCTGGGCATTTGTAGTGAGCGGGCTTGCCCCGCGCTGGGTGGCGAAGCCGCCCTGACAAGGGCACCGCGGTATTCCAGAAAGACCGCGGTACCAGGATTTTGGGCTGCTACGCAGCCCAGCGCGGGGCAAGCCCGCTCACTACATTGGTACTCGGTCAGGTTCCGGCGGGTGCATCTGGAACCTGCGGCAGCGCGGCGCCCTTGGGCCATAGCATCCAGATCTGCCCTTGCTGCTTCATGTTGCCCGCCAATTCACCCGCTGCATCACCGGTGCCCCAGAACAGGTCCGCACGCACTTCTCCGGTGATTGCACCTCCCGTATCCTGCGCCGCGACGGGCCTTGCGATCGGTGAGCCGTCGGGTTTGGTGGTGGACAGCCACAACAGGCTGCCCAGCGGGATCACCTTGCGATCCACCGCCACGCTATAGCCGGCCGTCAACGGTACGTTCAGCGAACCACGTGGCCCTTCGTTACTGTCGGGGCGGGCGCTGAAGAACACGTAGCTCGGGTTGCTCGCCAACAGCTCTGGAATGCGTTGCGGGTGGGCTTTGGCCCAGGCACTGATGGTGCCCATGGTCACGTCGTCTTTTTTCAGTTCGCCTTGCTCCACCAGCCATCGACCAATCGGGCGGTAGGGATAGCCGTTCTGGTCACCGTAACCCACGCGTAGCTGGCGCCCGCCCGCCAGTTGAATACGGCCCGAACCTTGGATTTGCAGGAATTGCAGGTCCATCGGGTTGGTCAACCAGGCAATCGGCTTGGCGGTCGAGCCTTGGCTGTTGAGGGTGCCGGCGTCGTCATAGGGCTTGAGCACGCGACCTTCCAGGCGGCCGCGCAGGCGCTTGCCCTTGAGCTCGGGGTAGATACTTTCCAGGTTGACGATGATCAGATCGTCCGGCACACCGTACACCGGCACATGGGCGGTGGTGGTTTCGGTCAGGCTGCCGGGGTAGACCGGTTCGTAGTAGCCGGTGATCAAGCCGTTCGGGGTGTTGTCAGCCGAGCGCAGGCCGAATACATCCAGATGCTCCTTGAGAAAACCACGAACTGCCACCGCATTGCCTGGCACGCTTACGGCTGCGGCACACGTGGCGCCCCACACCGGGTCGGCCTTGAGGCGCTGGCAGGCGCTGCGCCAGGATTCAAAGCCGGCCAGCAGGTCGCTGTCGGACACGCTGGGTAAGGTTTCCCACGGTGCGCTCACATACGTGGCGACGGCGTGGGGTTTGGCGGCTTCCGGTTTATTGGCCTCTTTGCCGCCGTCACAGCCGGCCAGCAGGGCGATCATCGGCAGAGCCCACACCAGGCGGCTCCAGGGTTTGAAGGTGACATTCATACAAGCAATTCCTGAAGCGATCGCCCGTGCGTTCGCGCAAACGGGCAACCCTTATTGTTAATAGGGCTATTGGTCTTTATGGGCGGGGCGAGGATACTGGCCGCCGTTTCCCGTGACCTTGAAGCCATCATGACTTTTAAAAAACTGACCGTAGTATTGCTGGCCTGCCTGACTGTGTCCGCCTGTGGCGGTGTTGACCCCAACTCGCCCCTGGGGCAGCGCAAGGCGATCTTCAAGCAGATGCTCAAGACCGGCGAAGACTTGGGCGGCATGTTGCGCGGGCGCATCCCGTTCGACGGCGCAAAATTTGCCGACGGCGCGGTCAAGCTGGACGCGTTGTCCCATGAGCCGTGGAAACATTTCCCCAGCGTGCGTGAGGAAGACCACACCAGCGCCAAGGATAACGTGTGGCAACAACAGGCACGCTTCCAGGAGCTGGCCCGCAACCTGGAGACGGCCACCGGTGAGCTGGTGATCACCAGCCAGGTCCAGCCTTACAAAGCCAGTAACCTGGGGCCTGCGGTGCAGAAAGTCGAAGATGCCTGCACCGCTTGCCATAAACAGTTCCGGGACCACTGACCGGTTTTACTTGTCGAGTTCTTCCACGGCCTCCTGCAGCTCTTTGCGGGATTCGGCGAGCTTGTCCTTGCGCTTGTTGATCTTGTCGGCGTCGCCTTTTTTCATCGCCTTGTCGAGGTCGGCCTGACGGCGGCTGACTTCGTGCTTGGCGTCGAGCACCTTGTTTTCGCGTTCTTTGCGCAGGGAAGCATCAGTGCAGTTGGCGGTGGTTTCGCTGAGGGCTTTTTCCAGGCCGGCCTGCTGCTCGCTGTTGCCGTGAGCCTTGGCTTGTTCTATCTGGGTGCTGATGGCCTGGCGCTTGGCGGCGCAGCCAGTGAGGGGGGACGCTTCTTCGGCTGCCAGCAGCGGTGTGGCCATGAAACTTGCGACGGTCAACAGGGCAATGGGGGCAAAAAATTTCATGTGGGGCTCCAGAGTCGTAATCCGATGGCAGGGTGAATTCTGCCGTGGGTTAAAAGTTGTTGGCCTGGGTTCAAAACCCGTCTATCCCGGCCGTGTGTAATGTTTCAGCCAGCGCTTGCACTTGCGGGTCGCGAAAAAAAGCGCTGAGTTGCGCCGCACGACCGGGGCCGATGCCGTCGGTGGCTAGCCAGGCTTGCGTGTCCCGGCTGGCCAGGGCCTGCCAATCGCCTTCCAGGTTATTACGTGCCGAAGGCGGTACGCCCAGGGCTTTCAGCCATTGTGCAAAGGGTTGCTGCCGGGCGCTGCGGATGCTGTCGAGCACTCGCGTACGACGGCGGTCACCGAAGCCATCAATGTTAGCAAGCTCTGCTGCATCCAGGGTTAACCAATCGAGAAAGCCTGCGATTAGACCGGCCTGGATCAATACGTTCCAGGTCTCGCGGCCCATATGCGGCAAGGCCAGTCCTTGATTGCCGCTCAACCAGGTCAGGCGAGCAAGCAGTTGTTCCTCGCAGCCTGGGTCCAATTGCCAGCAGCTCAAGGCATGGAAGGCGTGGACGTCGGGTACTTGCACGTCCACCCTCGTTTCATTGCGCAGGATGACCTCGTCCAGGCGGGGAATCACTTGCCCAGCCAGGCTGATGGAAACGTGATCTCCGGGGCGAATATCCAAGGTTTGCCAGCGCTTCAGGGAGCCCGCGCTGACCCGACGGATCTGCCGATCATCCAGGCGTACCGGTTCCAGTTCCAGAATGGGTGTAATACGCCCGGTGCGACCAATCTTGAATTGCACTTCGCGTACCAGTGCCAGGGCCTTGGCGGGTGGGTACTTCCAGGCGACCGCCCAGTAAGGTGCACTGGCTTGCCAGCGGTCGGCGGGTGCATGGGCCGCTTGATGCAGCACCACACCATCGCTGGCAAAGGGCAGCGGTTGGTTGTACCAGTGCGAGCGCCAATGAACAGCTTCGCTGATGTGCTTGATAGGTTGGCTGTAACGCTCGCTGTCGGTGAATCCCCAGCGTGCCAGGGTCGCCAGGCGCTCGGAGAAGTCGGTCGGGCCTTCTGGCCAGGCCCAGATAAAAAGTCCGACTCCGGCGGCTTCGACGTCACTCAACTGGTGGCGGTTCATCAAGCCAGCCACCTTGCTACGGGCACTGATCCCGCCCTGTGCCGACTGTACGTGTGATTCAAGGCGCCAATAAAGCTCGCCTTGCAACACCACGTCGACCGGCTCCGACAACTGCTGGACGATGCCGGCGATTTTGCTGGCAGAGGCTGACCAATCCTGGCCGAGCATGCCATCGCCCCGGCTGATGACCTGGCTCAAGCGTCCGCCGCGATACACCAAGGTCACTGCCACGCCGTCGACCTTGGGTTGGATCCAGACGTCTTCACGGGAACTGAGCCAGTCGCTGACGGCCAACTCATCCAGCAGTTTTTCCAGGCCGGTGTGTGCGATTGGATGAGGCAGGGTGCCCCGTGAGCTTGCCAGGGGATTGTCAGTGCTCGACGTGGGTTGGGGAAAACATTCGCGCCAACGGTCCAGGCGCTGGCGGGCCTGGTCGTAGAGTTCGTCGCTGACGGAGGACTGGCCAAGTCGGTGGTAGTTGTCATCCCACAGGCGGACTTGCCGGGCCAGGGTGTCAAACTGTGAACGGGCCTGGTCGGAGCACTCTTCGGCCCCGACCCAAAAAGGCAGAATGCTGAGCAGTAGAACAATTAGCCGGCGCATCATGAGCATCCTTGCTCGAAAAGGGCGTCCAGCCTAAGTGATCCACGCGGCCACAAAAAAGCCCCGAACGAGCGGGGCTTTTTACCGGGTGTTTCTGCTTACTTGAACAGGCCGCCCAAGGCTTTCACTGCGTCGTTGTTCTGCGCCTTGGCCTGTTGCTTTTGCTGGCTGGCGTCGACTTTGGCTTGAGACTCGGCGATTTTGTTGCAGCCTTTGTTTACCTGTTCCAGCGCGGCTTCAAATGCCTTCACTTTCAGAACGTCGTTCTGAGCGTTGGCGGCATCGATCTTGGCTTGCAGGTCTTTGGCGTGTTGTTGGCAGTCGCCGGAATTGCCGCTACCCAGTTGGGAGCTCAGGGCTCCGCTCAGTGCGCTCAGGTCAGCGGCGTGAGCGGGCAGGGTGAACAGGCTGAGCAGCAGGGCGGCAGGGGCGAGCGTGGAAATGCGCATGAAAAACCTCAATGTTCGATTGCCTGCGCGCTTATCCGTCTCGGGCGGGCGCAGTGCAATATCCAGATTAAGGTGAAGGGCCCGAGAGGGCGCGGATTCTAGAGGGCCATCATTTGGCCTGCAAGGTTTGGATCCAAAAAATGTGATCGTCGTCCGCAAACTCCATGGCAATAAAAAGCCCCGCCGAGCTAACCCGGCGGGGCCTTGAGTACCCAGAGCGATTACAGACCGGCAGCGGTGCGCAGGTCGTTGGCGCGGTCGGTTTTTTCCCAGGTGAACGTGGTGAAGGTATCGTCGCCGACGGTCTTCTGCGCTGGGGTACGGCCGAAGTGGCCGTAGGCCGCGGTTTCCTGGTACATCGGGTGCAGCAGGTCGAGCATGGTGGTGATCGCGTAAGGGCGCAGGTCGAAGATCTCACGCACCAGCTTGATGATCTTGTCGTCGCTGATCTTGCCGGTGCCGAAGGTGTTCAGCGAGATCGATGTAGGCTGGGCCACACCGATGGCGTAGGACACCTGAATCTCGCAGCGCTCAGCCAGGCCAGCGGCGACGATGTTCTTGGCCACGTAGCGACCGGCATAGGCAGCCGAACGGTCAACCTTGGATGGGTCTTTACCGGAGAACGCGCCACCGCCGTGACGGGCCATGCCGCCGTAGCTGTCGACGATGATCTTGCGGCCGGTCAGGCCGCAGTCACCCACCGGGCCACCGATGATGAACTGGCCGGTCGGGTTGATGTGGAACTGGGTGTCCTTGGTCAGCAGTTCGGCCGGCAGCACGTGCTTGACGATCAGCTCCATCACGCCTTCACGCAGGTCGGTGTAGGACACGTCCGGGTTGTGCTGGGTCGACAGCACAACGGCGTCGATACCGACCACTTTGCCGCCTTCGTAACGGCAGGTCACCTGGGACTTGGCGTCCGGGCGCAGCCACGGCAGCAGGCCGGATTTACGGGCTTCGGCCTGGCGTTGTACCAACTGGTGCGAGAAGGTGATCGGTGCCGGCATCAGCACGTCGGTTTCGTTGCTGGCGTAGCCGAACATCAGGCCCTGGTCACCAGCGCCCTGATCTTCAGGCTTGGCGCGGTCCACGCCCTGGTTGATGTCGGGGGACTGCTTGCCGATGATGTTCATCACGCCGCAGGTCGCGCCGTCGAAGCCGACGTCGGAACTGTTGTAGCCGATGTCGGTGATCACATCACGGACGATCTGTTCCAGGTCGACCCAGGCCGAAGTGGTCACTTCGCCAGCGATGATCGCTACACCGGTTTTCACCAGGGTCTCGCACGCCACGCGGGCGAACTTGTCTTGAGCAATGATGGCGTCCAGCACCGCATCAGAAATCTGGTCGGCGATTTTGTCCGGATGCCCTTCAGACACGGACTCGGAGGTGAAAAGGGAGTATTCGCTCATCTCGATGTTTTCCTGATATTTACCGATGGTGAGTGTCGCCAGCCGGTCGCTGAAAATGGCGGACCTGGATCTGGAAACCATTACGTAAACCTACATAGAGGCTTTCCCCGGGAACGAGTCCCGCAGCGGTGGCCCAACGGGCCAGATCGTCCTGTTCAAAACCCAACCAGAGATCACCGCAGGCCTCCTTGGCCCAATTCTGGTTGTGGCTGCATAAATCCGTAACCAGCAGGCTACCGCCGGGGTGCAGCAACCCGGCCATTTGCTTGAGGGCGTCGGCGGGGGCGGCGAAATGGTGCAAGACCATGTTCAGCACCACGCAATCGGCCCGCAGGCTGGTGTGATTCAGGGCGTCGGCCAACTGCAGGCTGACGTTCCCCAGTGCTTCTCGCTCGCACAGTTGGCGTGCCAGTTCCAGCATGGCCGGACTGTTATCCAATGCCGTGACCTGCTCGAAGCGGCGCGCCAGTTCCGGCAAGAAACCGCCATCCCCAGGGCCGACTTCCAATGCGGTTGCTTCTTCACTGAAGCTCAGCTTGTCCAACAACGCCAGTACGCTTTCGCGGTACTGGGGCAAGCCAGCGATCAAGTCCTGCTGGGCGCGAAACTTCTCGGCAACCCGTGAGAAGAAGTCCTGGCTGGCGGCGGCGCGTTGCCCGTGTACTTGAGCGATACGCGACTGCACATCTGTCGGCAGCCCAAGGCTGTCCACTTCATCCAGCAACGCAGCGTGCAGTTTGCCGCCGAGCAACTCGGTGTGGGGCAGGGCACGGCGATAGAAGATCGCATTGCCTTCACGGCGGGTGGCCACCAGATCGGCCTGGGCCAGCACCTTTAAATGGTGGCTCATGCCCGATTGGCCAATGGCGAAAATCTGCGCCAGTTCCAGTACGCCGAAGGAGTCGTTGGCCAGTGCGCGCAATACGTTCAGGCGCAACGGATCACCAGCGGCCTTGCACAAGGCTGCCAGCTCATCGCCGTCGTCGGGACGCAGGGAGGGCACGGGTAGGTTCATAAGGCCAGCAGTCTAGTGACGGGGGGAAGTCCCCGCAAGGTCAATATCAAAAAGTTTTGATATTGATCGATAAGTGGCGGTTATAAGCAACCGCTATAGCCTTTAGACGAAGCGGTGAAAGGTTTCTGCAGGCGAATGCCGCCCAAAGCACAGGAAAAACACCCTCAAGTGACTATCTGTCATTGCCCGCAAGCGGTGGCTGAGGGAAAATGCCGGTCCTTTTTTCCGTTTCTTTTCAGCAAACCCCAGGAGATCAGCGATGCCCAGCCGTCGTGAGCGTGCCAACGCCATTCGTGCCCTCAGCATGGATGCCGTGCAAAAAGCCAACAGCGGCCATCCCGGTGCCCCAATGGGCATGGCGGATATCGCCGAGGTACTTTGGCGTGACTACCTGAAACACAACCCGAGCAACCCGTCGTTCGCCGACCGTGACCGCTTCGTGCTGTCCAACGGCCACGGCTCGATGCTGATCTACTCGTTGCTGCACCTGACCGGCTACGACGTCACCATCGACGACCTGAAAAACTTCCGCCAGATCCACAGCCGCACCCCGGGCCACCCGGAATTCGGCTACACCCCAGGCGTCGAGACCACCACCGGTCCCCTGGGCCAAG
>NZ_JBOICG010000153.1:0-17731 GCF_050739995.1 Pseudomonas sp.
GGCCACCGGCATCGCCTGATCACCCAGTGCCGCCAGGGTCCCGGATGCACCGCCGAATTGCAGCACCATCAGGCGCGGCTTCAGCTCGGCCAGACGCTGGCGACTGCGCGTCACTGCCCCCAGCCAACCGGCGATTTTCATGCCCAGCGTGACCGGTGTCGCGTGCTGCAACCAGGTGCGACCGGCCAGAGGCGTGCTCGCAAAACGCTGCGCTTGAACCGCCAGAATCCCGCCCAACCGCGCCAAGTCCGTCTCGATCAATGCCATGGCGCGCCGTAGTTGCAGCACCAGGCCGGTGTCCATCACATCCTGGCTGGTCGCGCCCAGATGCACAAAGCGTTCGGCGCCGGCGTCTTCAGCGGCAATCAACTTGCCCAGTGCTTTCACCAAGGGAATCGCCGAATTGCCCGCCGTGGCAATCGCCACGCCGAGGGCATCCACGTCATACAGTGACGCAAGACAGGCCTGGGCAATCGGCGCCACGGCGGCCTGCGGAATCAGCCCGACCCGAGCCTCGGCCCGGGCCAGCGCCGCTTCGAAATCCAGCATGCCCTGCAGGCGTCCCTGGTCGCAGAACACCTCGGCCATGCTGTCAGCGGTGAAGTAAGCGTCGAACAGTTGATTGCTCGTGCGCAGTGTCATAACTCATCCCTAGAGATCGTGGTGCAGATACGCCGCCTGTTTCGGCAAACGCAAGCTGAACAGGAAAGCGATCGCCATCATCGCCGTGACATACCAATAGAAGCTGTTTTCCATACCGATGGATTTGAGGCTCAGCGCGACGAATTCCGCCGAGCCGCCAAAGATCGCGTTGGCCACCGCATAGGCCAGGCCCACACCCAAGGCGCGGACCTGAGGCGGGAACATCTCCGCTTTGACCAGGCCACTGATCGAGGTGTAGAAGCTGACAATCGCCAGGGCCAGGGTGATCAGCACAAAGGCCAGGAACGGGCTGCTGACGGTTTTCAAGGTAAGCAGGATCGGCACGGTGAACAACGTGCCAAGGCCGGCGAACCACAACATCGAGTTACGGCGGCCAATCTTGTCCGCCAACATGCCGAACACCGGCTGCATGCACATGTACAGGAACAGCGCGCCGGTCATGATGTAGCTCGACGTCTTGGCGTGCATGCCGACGGTATTCACCAAGTACTTCTGCATGTAAGTGGTGAAGGTGTAGAAAATCAGCGAGCCACCGGCGGTGTAGCCCAGCACGGTGATGAACGCGGCCTTATGGTCACGGAACAAGGCGGCAATGCTGCCGGCGTCTTTGTCTTCGCGCATTTCCTTGCTGGTGGTTTCTTTCAATGAGCGACGCAGCAGCAGCGAGATCACCGCGGCAATGGCGCCGATCACGAACGGAATACGCCAGCCCCAGGCGCGCAGCTCTTCCTCGGTGAGGATTTGTTGCAGGATCACCACCACCAAGACGGCCAGCAATTGCCCGCCAATCAGCGTCACGTACTGGAAGGAAGCAAAGAACCCACGCTGGCCCTTGAGCGCTACCTCACTCATATAGGTGGCGGTGGTGCCGTACTCGCCGCCCACGGACAGGCCCTGGAACAGGCGCGCCACCAGCAGCAGGATCGGCGCCCAGACGCCAATGTCGCTATATGTCGGCAAAAAGGCGATGACCAGGGAACCGGCGCACATCATCAGCACCGAGATCATCATCGAGTTTTTACGGCCGTGCTTGTCGGCCACGCGACCGAACAGCCAGCCGCCAATGGGCCGCATCAGGAACCCGGCGGCGAACACACCGGCGGTGTTGACCAGTTGGACAGTGGGGTTGTCCGACGGGAAGAACGCCGGGGCGAAGTAAATGGCGCAGAAGGCATAGACGTAGAAGTCGAACCATTCGACGAGGTTGCCGGAAGATGCACCGACAATCGCAAAAATCCGTTTGCTGCGTTCTTCTCCGGTGTAGTGACTCGTTGTTGTTGTCATGGTTTTTTCACTCAGTGGGAACGGTTATAGCCTAGACATACTTTGCAACAACCCTGTTCCGCAAGCAGACTTTTGGATATGCAGTGCCTGAACCGGCCCTATCGCAGGCAAGCCAGCTCCCACATTTTGATTTGTGAACACATTCAGATGTGGGAGCTGGCTTGCCTGCGATGAGGCCCAGAAGGCCACTTCAATAATCGAAGAACACCGTCTCCTTATCCGTACCCTGCAAAATCACATTCCACTGATACACACCCTCTGCATCCTGTTTGGCAATCAACGTAGTGCGGCGATCCGCTGGCACGCACGCCAACAACGGGTCATCCCCATTCATCGGCTCACCGTCAAAGTAAATCCGCGTCAGCAAGTGCTTCACCAACCCCCGGGCAAACACCAGCACCACCAGGTGCGGCGCCTGGGTCGTGCCCTTCAGCCCAGGCACCGCGCCCGGTTTGATGGTGGTGAAACGAAACCGCCCTTCCCCGTCCACCGGCACCCGGCCAAAACCTTCAAAGTTCGGGTCGATGGCCTTGGCCTGTTCATCTTCCGGGTGGTCATATTTACCCGCGGCATTGGCTTGCCACACTTCGAGCATGGCGTCGTTGACAACATCACCGTTGCCATCCACCACCTGCCCGCTGATCGCCACACGTTCACCGAGGGTCGCCGGCACGGTCAGATCTTCGCGGTTCAGCCAGGTCAGGCCGATGTGGTAATACGGCCCGACGGTGTGGGACGTGGTCGCGTTGAGAGTCATCTCATTTCTCCATCGGCGTGGCGTCGCGGCCGCGCAGGACGATGTCCCAGCGGTAGCCGAGGGCATAGGAAGGAATGGTTTTTTCCAGGTCGAAGCTGGCGATCAGGCGCTGCTTGGCCGAGGTGTCCGGTACGCAGTTGTAGATCGGGTCGTATTCCAGCAGCGGGTCACCGGGGAAGTACATCTGCGTGACCAACCGCGTCAGTACGCTCGGGCCGAACAGCGAAAAGTGGATATGCGCCGGGCGCCACGCGTTGTGATGGTTGCCCCACGGGTACGCGCCGGGCTTGATGGTCTGGAACTGGTACCAGCCATCGGCGTCAGTGACGGTGCGGCCGGTGCCGGTGAAATTCGGGTCAAGCGGTGCGTCGTGCAGGTCGCGCTTGTGGTTGTAGCGGCCGGCCGCGTTGGCCTGCCAGATTTCCACCAGAATCCCCGGTACCGGCAGTCCGTTTTCGTCCAGCACACGGCCGTGAATGATGATGCGTTCACCTTGGGGCTCACCGTCATGCTGGGCGGTGAGGTCGTTGTCCTTCTCATTGATGCGCTCGGCGCCGATAGTCGGGCCGGTGATTTCCGACAAGGAATGGGGCAGAAACACCAAGGGCTTGGACGGCGAACGCAGATTCGTCGACTGGTAGGCCGGGTGCAGGTAATCAGGTTGAGTGCCCGCTTGCGGGCGCCGGTAACCGGGCTTGTCACTCATGGAGCAATCCTCTCTTATCAGATGCGTTCAATCGCCAGGGCCAAACCTTGACCGACGCCCACACACATGGTCGCCAGGCCTTTGTGGCCACCGGTCTTCTCAAGCTGATGCAGGGCCGTCAGCACCAACCGCGCGCCGCTCATGCCCAGCGGGTGGCCGAGCGCGATAGCGCCGCCGTTCGGGTTGACCTGGGGCGCGTCGTCGGCGAGACCCAACTCACGCAGCACCGCCAAACCTTGGCTGGCAAAGGCTTCGTTGAGTTCAATCACGTCAAAGTCGGTGACCGCCAGGCCCAGCCGCTCCACCAATTTGCGTACCGCCGGCACCGGGCCGATGCCCATCACACGCGGTGCAACACCGGCGCTGGCCATGCCCAACACGCGGGCGCGGGCAGTCAGGCCATGTTTTTTCACGGCTTCGGCAGACGCCAGAATCAACGCCGCCGCGCCGTCATTGACACCCGAGGCGTTACCGGCGGTCACGGTTTTGTCCGGGCCGTTGACCGGCTTGAGCTTAGTCAGGGCTTCCAACGTGGTATCAGCCCGTGGATGCTCATCCTGCTCCACCACGGTTTCGCCTTTTTTATGGGCGATGCGCACGGGCACGATTTCTTCAGCGAAGAAGCCCGTGGCCTGGGCGGCGGCGGTGCGTTGCTGGCTGCGCAGGGCGAAAGCGTCTTGGTCGGCACGAGACACCCCGTAGTCATCGGCGACGTTATCGGCGGTCTGCGGCATGGCATCCACACCGTACTGCGCCTTCATCAACGGGTTGATAAAGCGCCAGCCGATGGTGGTGTCTTCCAGTTTCATGTTGCGCGAAAACGCCGCATCGGCCTTGCCCATCACGAACGGCGCGCGGGACATCGACTCGACGCCACCGGCAATCGCCAGTTCCATCTCGCCACTGGCGATGGCGCGAAAGGCAGTGCCAATCGCGTCCATGCCCGAGGCGCACAACCGGTTGAGGGTCACACCGGGAATGCTTTCCGGCAGGCCCGCCAGCAACAGCGCCATGCGCGCCACGTTGCGGTTGTCTTCACCCGCCTGGTTGGCACAGCCGAGGAATACTTCATCCACGGCGTTCCAATCCACCGACGGGTTGCGCTCGATCAATGCCTTGATCGGCAATGCCGCCAGGTCATCAGCGCGCACGGTGGACAGGCCACCGCCGAAACGACCGATGGGGGTACGAATGGCGTCACAGATATAGACGTCACGCATCAGGCTTCTCCGGGCGCTTGGCCATGGGCGGCCGCCGTGCGAGCTTCGAGGTCGCGCAAGGCGGTCAGTTCGACGTCAGTGGGCTCGGCGGTGATGTCGACGTGCTCGGCAAAACGAATCGCCCAACCGGTGGCGGCAATCACCTGCTCGCGGGTCACGCCGGGGTGCAGCGCAGTGACCACAAATTCATGGCTGCCCTCTTCCGGCTCCATGATGCACAGGTCGGTAATAATCCCTACGGGACCTGCACCCGGCAGCCCCAAGCGTTTGCGTGAATCGCCGCCTTCGCCGTGCCCGACCGAAGTGATGAAGTCCAGCTTGTCGACAAACGAACGCGCCGACTGCTTGAGGATGATCAACACGCTCTTGGCGGACCCAGCAATTTCCGGCGCGCCACCGGCCCCCGGCAGGCGCACTTTGGGTTGGTGATAATCGCCGACCACGGTGGTGTTGATATTGCCGAAACGGTCAACCTGGGCAGCACCGAGAAAGCCCACGTCAATGCGCCCGCCCTGCAGCCAGTAGCGAAAAATCTCACCGGTTGGCACGACAGTGTCGGCGGTCTCAGCCAACTCGCCATCACCAATGGACAACGGCAATACACTAGGCTTTGCACCAATCGGGCCAGACTCATAGATCAACACCACATCCGGCGACGAAGTCAGGCGGGCCAGGTTGGCAGCCTTGGACGGCAAGCCGATACCGACAAAACACACCGAGCCGTTCTTGAGGCGGCGTGCGGCGGCGACGGTCATCATTTCGTTGGTCGAGTAAGCCATTAGTGGGCCTCCTGCGCGGTGGCCAGCTTGGCCTGGAATTCACTGAAATCAGCGGTGCCGTGGATGTATTGATCGATCCAGGCGGTAAAGGTCCCACGGTCGCGGGCGATGGGGTCCCACGCTTGGTAGAAACGATTGTCACGTTCGGTGTAGCCATGGGCGTAGGACGGATGCGCGCCACCGGGCACATGGCACACCGCTGTCAGGGCCCAGGTAGGCAACACGCAGGCATTCATCGGCGCATTCAGGTCATCGACGATTTCTTCGACGGTGACGATGCAGCGCTTGGCTGCCAACGCCGCTTCCTTCTGCACGCCCAGAATGCCCCAGAGCAACACGTTGCCCTTGCGGTCGGCTTTTTGCGCATGGATCACGGTGACGTCCGGGCGTACCGATGGCACTGCCGCCAATACTTCGCCGGTGAACGGGCACGTCACGGTCTTGATCAACGGGTTGACCTTGGGCAGGTCGGAACCGGCGTAGGCACGCAGCACCGCGAACGGCAGGCCCGACGCCCCGGCGACGTAGGCATTGGCCAAGTCAGCGTGACTGTGCTCTTCGATCTCCAGCGGTTGCGGCCATTGCTTCTCGACCGCGTCACGCAAGCGATGCAGGGACCCCACGCCAGGGTTGCCACCCCAGGAGAAAATCAACTTGCGTGCACAGCCGGCACCGATCAACTGGTCGTAGATCAGATCAGGCGTCATACGCACCAGCGTCAGGTCTTTCTTGCCCTGACGAATGATTTCATGACCCGCCGCTGTAGGGATCAGATGGGTGAAGCCTTCGAGCGCGACGGTATCGCCGTCATTCACGAAGCGCTTGACCGCATCACGCAGGGTAAGGATTTCAGCCATGGGGTTCGGGCTCCCGGTGTTGATCGAAAAAGGCGCTGAGGTGGCGCCGAAGTGCTTGAAGGTTAAGCCGGAGAAATGGGCTGAACAATCCGATAATCGACTCAGCGTTCGATTATCGAACGAATTGTTTGCAGGCTATCGTTTGGTCGAGCACCACCAATATGGGAGCGGGCTTGCCCGCGATGGCAGCGTGTCAGTCGATACATTCAGTGACTGATACACCGACATCGCGGGCAAGCCCGCTCCCACATTTTTAAGTGGGCCTGGCCTTAAGTGGCATCGGCATGGCTGACCATGCCCTTGATCACAACAGCAGTGGTGGCCAGCGCGGCCGGGATCACCAAGGCAGTCAGCACTTGCTCGAAGTTCCAGCCCAGGCCGAGCAAGGTGGCGCCCATCCACGCACCGAGGATCGCGCCGAAGCGACCAATGCCAAGCATCCACGACACACCGGTCGCACGCCCTTGGGTCGGGTAGAAACGCGCGGCCAGGGACGGCATCGCCGATTGCGCGCCGTTGACGCACATCCCGGCGATCAGTACCAAGGTCGCCAGCAGTGTGATATTGCCCAGGCTCTGCCCCACCGCGTAGGCAAACACCCCGGCCAACAGGTAGAAAGTGCCGATGACCTTGTGCGGATTGAACCGGTCCATCGCCCAACCCACGCCGACGGCACTCAGTACACCACCGAACTGGAACAAGGCACCGATAAACGCGGCCTGCTCCATGCTGGCGCCACTGTCGCGCATCAAGGTCGGCAGCCAGCTGGTCAGCAGGTAAACAATCACCAGGCCCATAAAGTAAGTGAGCCACAGCAACAAAGTGCCGGCGCTGTAGGTCCCGGAGAAGATCACTGCAAACACGTTGCGAGCCTTGACGGTTTTCTGCTCGGGCACGCTGAAACTGGTGGCCTGGGCGACGAGGTCGGGCGCGATGGGTGATAGGGTTTTGCGCACCTTGTCGCTGCCGCGATTGCGCACCACCAGATAGCGCGCCGATTCCGGCAGCCATACCAACAACACCAACGCCAGGATCAACGGCAGGATGCCGCCGATCATCAACAGGCTGTGCCAACCAAACGCCGGAATCAGCTTGGCCGAGATAAACCCGCCACCGGCCATGCCGAGATTGAACCCACAAAACATACTGGTCACCAACAGCGATTTGTGGCGCTCCGGGGTGTACTCGGACAGCAGCGTAGTGGCATTCGGCATTCCTGCGCCCAAGCCCAGCCCGGTCAGAAAGCGCAATACCAGCAACTGGTCGACGTTAGTGCTGTAGGCCGACGCCAGGCTGAACGCGCCAAACACCAACACCGCGCCCACCAACACTACTTTGCGCCCGAAACGGTCGGCCAACGGACCGGAGCCCAATGCGCCGAACACCATGCCGATCAACGCGGCACTCATCACCGGGCCTAGACTGGCGCGGTCAATGCCCCAGTCCTGGGACAGCGCCGGGGCGATAAAGCCCATGGCGGCCGTGTCGAGGCCATCGAGGAAGACAATCAGGAAACACAGGATCACCACACGCCACTGATAGCGCGACAGCGGTTGGGTGTTGATAAAGGACTGCACGTCCAGATTCGTACCGACAGAAGGCTGATTCATTATTGTTATTTCCACACCGATGGGCGGGCCAACGACCTGAGGCCGTCATTATTATGGGGGGGCAGCGATAGTGCTGCCGCACATTAATAAGCCAGGGGAAACACCGTCAATTGATCAAGCCGGGATCTGTGCGGTCACCGAACACTTAGGCGAACAACTGAGCGCTCAACTCGCGGCTGGCGCTGAGCATGCTCGGCAAGAAGCGCTGCTCCAACTCGCTGCGGCTGACCCGTCCGGCATGGGTGCTGACGTTCAGCGCGGCCAGCACCTGGCCCGAAGCGTCATACACCGGCACGGCGATGGAACGCAGACCTTGTTCCAGTTCCTGGTCGACGATGCACCAGCCCTGCTGACGCACTTGTTGCAGGCATTCGAACAACGCTTGGGGCGTGGTCAGGGTGCGGCTGGTCTTGGTTTGCAGGTCAGCGTGGTCGAGGTAGTCCTTGAGCGAGGAGTCGTCCAGCGCCGCCAGCAGGATACGGCCCATGGACGTGCAATACGCCGGTAAGCGCCCGCCCACCGACAGGTCCACGGAAATCAGGCGCTGGGTGGTAGCCGAACGGGCGATATAGAGAATGTCATCGCCTTCCAGGGTCGCCATATTGCAGGCTTCGTGGAGTTGCTCGCTCATGCGGTCCAGATAAGGCTGGGCCGACACCGCCAACGGCGTGGACGACAGATAGGCATGGCCCAGGGTCAGCACTTTGGGCAGCAATGAATAGGTACGTCCATCCGTGGTGGCGTAGCCGAGCTTGATCAAGGTATGCAGGCAACGGCGCACAGCGGCGCGAGGGATTTCGGTGCGGTGACTGATCTGGGCGATGGTCAGGTGGCGCTTGCGCTCCTGGAATGCCTGCACCACGGCCAAGCCTCGGGCGAGTGACGTCATGAAGTCCGGATCACCCGTGAACGCCTGGATGCGCTTGGCCGGTGACGCCACGATGGGCGGCGCCACTGACGCGAAGGAGTTGCGCAATTGATCGTTCATTTCAGGGTCCTTTCTCTTATTTTCAACCGCAGGGAGGGTTGGCGGCTATTACAAGCCGCACCGACCGGGATGTACAAGGTGGCCACGGCAACATTGGGCGATTATCGGACGATCATGCGATTATCGCAATTTGGCCAGTGCGCCACGTTTCATTCGTGCACGGTGAACCTATAAAGAATGCGTACTCGGCACTTATCTAGATGAGTGCAGACTTTATCGCGCCGTCTTTTTGAAAATGCCGACACGTGCATGTAACAAAACCCTCACACGACGTTGACGATTTTTAACTTCATGATGATAGTGTTATTCAAATGCCTCGCTATAATGCAGCCTGTGCAGAGGTCGGCCCGGTATTGATGTCGGGATTGGAGCTCACCAGGCGTTGCGGGTTGTAGGCATTGCCGGTCACAAGTAGTCGCTTGGACGATCTTGCCCTTTGGCTCTTTTAACAAACTTGAACGGTTCCACTGTTCATATGGAAATAGCCCGAGGACGACTTTCAGGCGCGACGTTGCACAATAAATAAACTCAACTTAATTAGGTAACACTGTGACGAAAGACGAACTGCGCGCGGAACTTGAGCGCCAGGAGCAACGTTACAAGGACGTTTACGGCGGGGAAGTCACCACCTACGCCGCCCAACCTGAGCCGGAACGCAAGCCATGGCGCAAACGAGCCAGCCTGCTGGATCAGGCATTTGCCCAGGAAATTCAAAAGATTGAACAGGAGCTCAAAACCGAAGAGCCATAACCCCTTCGACGCGAGCCTTGCAGGTTTTGCTGTCTCCGCCGGTCCACCCTCGGCGGAGAGCACCTCCTTTCCTCCAATTGGTCAGCGTCCTGCTGCTACCAACGAAATTTCATACAAATGTTTCAGACATGACATTTGGATGACAAAACCCCGCTCTCTCGGCCTCGTACTTTATAAATCAAAGACTTGCCAAGCCCCCGAAAAACCTGGGATGCGCGCCCTTTCTCGGTGCTTTTTCAATGAAGATTGTTACCGATGAGCAGCTAATGCATCGATTACTGAGGTTTTCTGGCATAATCGCGCCCCCTTACGACCGGGTCAGAAAACCTTCATGATCGATTTATTCAGCGGACTGGATGCTTGGGTTCTAGTGAGCCTGTTGCTCGCCCTGGCCTTTGTCCTCGCCTTCGAGTTCATCAATGGCTTTCATGACACCGCTAACGCGGTGGCCACAGTCATCTATACCAAAGCCATGCCGCCGCACCTGGCCGTGTTCTTCTCCGGGGTATTCAACTTCCTCGGCGTGTTGCTCGGTGGTGTGGGGGTCGCCTACGCCATTGTGCATTTGCTGCCGGTGGAGTTGCTGATCAATGTGAACACCGGCCATGGTTTGGCAATGGTCTTCTCTTTATTGGCCGCGGCGATCACCTGGAACCTGGGCACCTGGTACTTCGGCATCCCTGCCTCCAGCTCCCATACCCTGATCGGCTCGATCCTCGGCGTCGGACTGGCCAATGCCCTGATCAACGACATTCCCCTGGCTGACGGTGTGAACTGGCAGAAAGCGATCGATATCGGTGCGTCCCTGGTGTTCTCGCCGATGGCCGGTTTCCTGGTCGCAGCCTTGGTGCTGATCGGCCTGAAATGGTGGCGCCCGCTGTCGAAGATGCACAAGACGCCGGACCAGCGCCGCAAGCTCGACGACAAGAAACACCCACCCTTCTGGAACCGCCTGGTCCTGGTGATTTCGGCCATGGCCGTGAGCTTCGTGCACGGTTCCAACGATGGCCAAAAAGGCATCGGCCTGATCATGCTGGTGCTGATCGGTATCGTGCCGGCACAGTTCGTCCTCGACCTGGGCAGCACCACTTACCAGATCGAACGTACTCGCGACGCGACCGTGCACCTGAGCCAGTTCTACCAGCGCAACAACGCCACTCTTGGCGAGTTCCTGGCGCTGGGCAAAGGCGTGAAGGACGACCTGCCGGGCAAGTTCCAATGCAACCCGCAGCAGACTGAGCCGACCATCAACGCCCTGATGGAAACCTTGAAAGGCGTCTCCGACTACCACTCGCTGACCTCCGAGCACCGTATTGAAGTGCGTCGTTACCTGCTGTGCCTGGACGACACCGCGAAGAAAGTCGGCAAGCTGCCAGGCTTGGATGCACGTGAGAAGTCCGATCTGGACAAGCTGCGCAAGGACCTGACCGCCACCACCGAATACGCCCCGTTCTGGGTGATCCTGGCCGTTGCACTGGCCTTGGGCCTGGGCACCATGGTCGGCTGGAAGCGCGTGGTGTTGACCATCGGCGAGAAGATCGGCAAGCAAGGCATGACCTACGCCCAGGGCATGTCGGCACAGATCACCACGGCGAGCATGATTGGCCTGGCCAACATCTTCAGCCTGCCGGTTTCGACGACCCACGTGTTGTCGTCCGGTGTAGCCGGCACCATGGTCGCCAACAAGAGCGGCCTGCAAGGCGGCACCGTCAAGACCATCCTGATGGCCTGGGTGCTGACCCTGCCAGCCACGGTTGGCCTGTCGGCGGGGTTGTTCTGGCTGGCGTCCAAGGCACTCGGAAGCTGATAGTTTCCCGGCCATGAAAAAAGGTGCGATCCGCGAGGTTCGCACCTTTTTTATTTCACGATTTTAAACTCGTCGCGATCCAACTATGGGAGCCGGGCAAACCCAGCTCCCACAGTTAATCTTCGTTTGTTAAATAGCAGGCAAAAAAAAGGGCGACCGAAGTCGCCCAAAATGCCTTGCGTGCTCATGTAATCCAGAAAGACTTACGGTTCTTTACGCTTGTTAGCGTCCTTCCAGATAAAAATTCCAAACCCTACAAAGAACAACACCATGAGGCTGACCGTCAGCACTCCGGCAAACACCACATTATCGAAAAACATGACCGGCCTCCTGCTCATGCCCTGTTGCGATAGGGCTAAGTTAAAGGAGAAGGCGAATTGGAAAATTGACGGGGATCAATGTCGCCCGCAACGGGGCGTAAAGAAGGGCAATAACTGACCTGCATCAACAGATGCAGGCAGTTTCAACGCTTTTTCGGTTTGCTCTTTGGCTTTTTCTTAACTTTCCCAAGGGGCATCGCCTGTTCAAACGCCTGACGAACTTCATTGAGGCGTTTGTCATTCAGGTCATGCACACGCTTGGCACGTTCGGCATTCAGGTCGATCAGCTTGTCGTCTTCACTCATGGCTTGGCTTACGTCGTGGCGGGAATCGCTCAATAATGCGGCCTCCCCCGCTCAACGGCAAATCAGCGGGCGACAAAAGGCAGGTCATCACCCAAAATCGGCACTTCCCCCTGACTCCGGAGGCGCACTCAAGTGGCATTGCACAAGGATCTTCCGCCATTGCTGGCCTTGCGCGCATTCGAGGCGGTGGCGCGGCACTTGAGTTTTATCAAGGCGGCCAGCGAGTTGTCAGTGACCCAAAGTGCGCTGAGCCACCAAGTGCAAAAGCTCGAACAGCACCTAGGCAAACCGCTGTTTATCCGACGTACCCGTGCGATTGATCTGACACCCGACGGCCAGCATTACTACGACGAAATCCGCCCTGCCCTGGACGTCATCGCCGCTGCCACCCGTACGCAGCGGGTCACCCCTGACCACACCGTGCTGCGCATCGGCCTGCTGGCTTCCTTCGCCACGCTGTGGCTGGCCCCACGCCTGGCCGGTTTTCTCAACCGTTACCCGCACATCCAGGTGGAGTTGTTGCCAGCGATTCAACTGGCCAATGTCGCCGCTGCCGAGGTCGACCTGGCCATCCGCTACGGCAAGGGTGACTGGCCCGATGTGCAAGCCGTGCGCCTGATGGATGAGGCAATCTCACCCGTGTGCAGCCCCGCGTTCAAGGCCAGCCAACTGCTTAACGGCCCGTTGTTGATGGCCACCTCCCATCGTCCATTCGAATGGACGGACTGGTCCGCGTATTATCAAATCGACCTCGCCGGCCACCCCCGTGTGGTGTTGCATGACTACAACATCGTGGTCGAGGCCGCCGTGGCCGGCCAGGGGATCGCCATGGGTCGCCACCGGCTGATCGAGCGCAGGCTCCAGGATGGCAGCCTGGTGGAAGCCTTCGACTGGCCGCCTTATCAGAGCGACATCGGTTACTGGTTGATCACACCCCATGGCCCCGCCAGTGAAGCGTCCAAGTGTTTCAGTGATTGGTTGAAGGAAACCTGCGCGCACGCGTGAGTTTTTTCGATACGTCGCGTGAGATCTATCCGTTTGTCGTCCATCGCCACGCGCGACATGCTCAAACCTCTTGAACCAGGAGGATTCACCATGAGCGATTCGATCCGCCAACGCGTGCACGCCCTCGGCCTTACGCTGCCCACCCCCAGCCAACCAGCCGCCAACTACATCAACCACGTCATCAGTGGGAACCAGCTGTTTGTCTCTGGGCAAATTCCGTTGGTCGACGGCAAACCGACCTATATCGGTCGGTTGGGCGAATCCCTTAGCGACGAAGAAGGCACCCAGGCGGCGCAGTTGGCGGCCCTGGGCCTGCTGGGGCAATTGAGCCACGCCCTCGGTGATGATCTGTCGCGCCTGGTGCGCACTGTGCGCGTTGGTGTGTTCATTGCCAGCAGCGGCAGCTTCAAGCAGCAAAGCGCGGTCGCCAATGGCGCATCGAACCTGCTGGTCAACGCCCTCGGCGACAAGGGTCGCCACGTGCGCACCGCCGTGGGTGTATCGAGCTTGCCGGCCGGCGTCGCCGTGGAGGTGGATGGGATTTTCGAGTTGCAGCCATGAGCCCGCTCGACGTCCAACACCTGCGGGACGCAACGCCGGGCTGCCAGTCGGGCCTCGTGCACTTCAATCATGCCGGTGCCTCTTTGCCAAGCCAGGCGACCCTCGACGCGATCATCGATCAGTTGCATCGCGAAGCCCGAGACGGCCCCATGGAAGCCGGCGAGCATGGCGCGGTGCTGGTGGAAAAGGCCCGCCGCGCCGCCGGACAACTGCTCAATGCCCCGGCTGCTTCCATCGCCTTTGCCAGCAGCGGCTCGACCGCGTGGAGCATGGCGTTTCAAGCCCTGGGCGCTTGGCAGCCCGGCGACCGCATTCTGGTGGGCCGCCAAGAATGGGGTGGCAACCTCGCCAGCATGGACCGGGCGGTGCAAGCGGGTGCGCGAGTGGATGTGATTCCCTGCGATGAAAGCGGCGCGGTCTGCCCGATAGCGCTGGCGTCGATGATCGACTCGAAGGTGAAGCTGATCGACCTGACCTGGCTGCCCGCCAACGGCGGCCTGATCAATCCGGCCCAGGCGATAGGTGAAGTGGCCAAGCGTCACGGCATTCCTTACTTCATCGACGCCGGCCAGGCTGTCGGCCAATTGCCGGTGGATGTGCAAACGCTGCACTGCGATGTGCTCAAGTCCGCCGGCCGCAAACACCTGCGCGGGCCACGGGGTACCGCGCTGCTGTATGTACGACCGGATTTCCTTCAACAACTGAACCCCGCTCAACGGGATGTATTTTCAGCCCCCTGGACCGCCGAAGGTTTTGACTTGCGTAACGACGCCCGACGCTTTGAAACCAGCGAAACGTCCTATGCCCTGTTGGCGGGACTGGGCAATGCACTGCAAGAGGTCAACCGGCTGGGCGTGGAGCGAACCTGGGAAAGGGTCTTACAACTGAGCGGGAACATTCGTGAGGCATTGCGTGAGATTCCTGGCATCTCTCTGCATGACTCAGGCGTGATTCATTCAGGCTTGATCGCCTTCAATCTCGCGGGCTGGGACGCCTTCGAACTCAAGCGACGCCTGGGGCTCAAGCGCATCAATATCGGTGCCAACAGCGTGGCGTATACCCCTTTGGACATGCAGGCACGTGGGTTGAGCAGTATTGCGCGAATCTCCGTCAGCCCTCTCAACAACGATCACGACATCGAGTTGCTGGTGGCGGCATTGCGGGAGCTGAGCGACTAGACCTCGACGTCCACCCACAACCCCTGGCGTGGCGCATCTTCGATCAACGGGGCAACCGGCACGGTGTTGTCGGCATTCAGCACATCACCGGGAACCGGTAGGTGCTGTTCAGGATCTTCGCCGGCTTCGCGCCGACGTTTTTGTTGCTCTTGCTGGCGGCGCTGTTCTTCACGCAACAGAAAGGTCGACTGCTCCGCGTCGCCCTTTTTCAGGTCGATCGTGCTCTCGTTGGAGCCCGCTTGTACGGGCACCACCGGTGGGATATCCGGCTTCTGGCGCACCGGGTCGAGTTGCGAGGTGACCGGCACGACACTGACGGGCAGCATGGGTGGCAACATAATGTTTATTCTCCTGATCAACAGGCTGTCGGCGGGCCACGGGGCGACTTGAGTACCCACTGGCCAAGCTGTGACCCAGTCGACACTCGTGAGTGCCCGCCATCGGTCGATTCAACTTTCGGACCGCCACTCAAACAGAGTAGTTTTTGTCAGAGTCCTTTGGCTGAGGGCCGTGTTCCGTTAAGATAGTCGGCTTTTTCACGGCGGGAGTCAGGCAGCATGGCGCAGCAGTATCAACCGGGGCAACGCTGGATTAGTGACAGCGAAGCAGAGCTGGGGTTAGGCACCGTTCTGGCACAGGACGGGCGCTTGTTGACCGTGCTCTATCCGGCCACTGGCGACACTCGTCAGTATGCGCTACGGAATGCGCCCCTCACTCGCGTGAGGTTTTCGCCGGGTGACACCATCACCCATTTCGAAGGCTGGAAAATGACCGTACAGGAAGTCGACGACGTCGACGGCCTGCTGGTGTACCACGGCCTCAATGGGCAGAACGAGCAGGTCACCCTGCCGGAAACCCAACTCTCCAACTTCATCCAGTTCCGCCTGGCCAGCGACCGCCTGTTCGCCGGGCAGATCGACCCGCTCGCCTGGTTCTCGCTGCGTTACCACACACTGGAGCATACCAGTCGCCAATTGCAGTCCTCGCTGTGGGGCCTGGGCGGCGTGCGTGCGCAACCGATTGCCCACCAACTGCACATTGCCCGCGAAGTCGCGGACCGTATCGCGCCACGGGTATTGCTGGCCGACGAAGTAGGCCTGGGCAAGACCATTGAAGCCGGCTTGGTGATCCACCGCCAACTGCTGTCGGGCCGCGCCAACCGTGTGCTGATCCTGGTGCCGGAAAACCTGCAGCACCAGTGGCTGGTGGAAATGCGCCGCCGTTTCAACCTGCAAGTCGCCCTGTTCGACGAAGAACGCTTTATCGAAAGCGATGCCGCCAACCCGTTCGAAGACACCCAACTGGCGCTGGTCGCCCTGGAATGGCTGGTGGACGACGAAAAAGCCCAGGACGCGCTGTTCGCCGCGGGTTGGGACTTGCTGGTCGTCGACGAAGCCCACCATTTGGTGTGGCACGAAGACAAGGTCAGTCCGGAGTACGCGCTGGTCGAGCAGTTGGCCGAAGTCATTCCCGGCGTACTGCTGCTCACTGCCACCCCGGAGCAGTTGGGCCAGGACAGCCACTTTGCACGCCTGCGCCTGCTGGACCCGAACCGCTTCCACGACCTCGCCGCCTTCCGTGCCGAGAGCGAGAACTATCGCCCGGTGGCCGAGGCCGTGCAGGAGCTGTTGGACAAAGGCCGCCTGTCGCCGACCGCACACAAGACCATCCAGGGTTTCCTCGGCGACGAAGGTGAAGCCCTGCTCACTGCCGTCAACGATGGCGACACCGAAGCCAGCGCCCGCCTGGTGCGCGAGCTGCTCGACCGCCACGGCACCGGCCGCGTGCTGTTCCGCAACACCCGTGCTGCCGTGCAAGGTTTCCCGGAGCGCAAGCTGCACGCCTACCCGCTACCGAACCCGGACGAATACCTCGAATTGCCCTTGGGCGAACACGCCGAGTTGTACCCGGAAGTCAGTTTCCAGTCGCAGCCGGACATCGAGGAAGACAATCGCTGGTGGCGCTTCGACCCACGGGTCGAATGGCTGATCGACCAACTGAAAATGCTCAAGCGCACCAAAGTCCTGGTGATCTGCGCCCACGCCGAAACCGCCATGGACCTGGAGGACGCCCTGCGCGTGCGTTCCGGCATCCCGGCCACGGTGTTCCACGAGGGGATGAACATCCTCGAACGTGACCGCGCCGCCGCTTACTTTGCGGACGAAGAGTTCGGCGCCCAGGTGCTGATCTGTTCGGAAATCGGCAGTGAAGGCCGCAACTTCCAGTTCTCTCACCACCTGGTGCTGTTCGACCTGCCGTCCCACCCCGACCTGCTGGAACAGCGGATTGGCCGTCTGGACCGGATCGGCCAGAAACATGTGATCGAACTGCACGTGCCGTACCTGGAAACCAGCCCGCAAGAGCGCCTGTTCCAGTGGTACAACGAGGCATTGAACGCCTTCCTCAACACCTGCCCGACCGGTAACGCCTTGCAGCACCAGTTCGGCCCGCGCCTGCTGCCGCTGCTGGAAAACGCCGACGACAGCGAGTGGCAAGCCCTGATCGACGAAGCCCGTGCCGAGCGCGAGCGCCTGGAAGAAGAGCTGCACACCGGTCGCGACCGCTTGCTGGAACTCAACTCCGGCGGTGCGGGTGAAGGGGATGCCCTGGTCGAGGACATTCTTGAGCAAGACGACCAGTTTGCCCTGCCGATCTACATGGAAACCCTGTTCGACGCTTTCGGCATCGACAGCGAGGACCATTCGGAAAACGCACTGATCCTCAAGCCCAGCGAAAAAATGCTGGATGCCAGCTTCCCCCTGGGCGACGACGAAGGTGTGACCATCACCTACGACCGTAACCAGGCGCTGTCGCGTGAAGACATGCAGTTCATCACCTGGGAACACCCGATGGTGCAGGGCGGCATGGACCTGGTGTTGTCCGGTTCCATGGGCAATACCGCCGTGGCGCTGATCAAGAACAAGGCGCTCAAGCCGGGCAC
>NZ_JBOICG010000154.1:0-3388 GCF_050739995.1 Pseudomonas sp.
ACCGTGCCCCGTATCGTCTGCGTGAACGCCAGTGGATCGCCAAGACCGAAGAGCTGCTGGAAGACGTCGCCAAGAACACTCGGGAGAACCAGCATTGGGAAATGCTGGTGGTAACCCATTCCGACTACGCGCTGTCCATCGCCCTCAACGAAACTACCGACCCGGAAACTCCGCCGGTCGATCCGGCCGAGGCGGGTGGCAATGAGTTCGTGTCGATCATCGAGAAACTCGACAAGTACGCCAGCGATTTTCCTGATACCCGCCGCACCTTGCTCAACAGCCTGCGGCTGTTTGCCAGTTTCGAGGACCGCGTGGCTGAGTCATTCCAGGTGTACGCCAATGTGCGCACTGTGCGCTTCAACGAAATGGAATACTCGGTGCCCGCCGAGCATGGCCCGGCCTGCCTGCGAGAAATCCTCAAGCTGATCACCGACAAAGACTTGCGTACCTGGTTTCCCATCGAGTATCGCTACGTCAAGGCCGATGACATTCCCTTGAGCATGTTTGAAGGTCGCGACAGCTGTTCGATCTCTGTTCACCAGCACTACACCATGGACCACCACAACTTCTTTGCCGCCGTGGAGCCGATCTTCTGGAAGTACGCCGGTCGGCCGCACTGGGGCAAATTGCACACCCTCAACGCACGCGCGCTGCAGCCGCTGTACCCGCGCTGGGAAGAATTCAGTCGCGTGCGCCGCGAGTTGGACCCCACTGGAAAATTCCTCAATGCACACCTGTCATCCATCCTGGGGGTGGCCTGATGAAACGCCGACATTTTGTCCTGGGCACCGGTGCCGTATTGGTGGCCGGTGCCTGGCTGCTGCGTCCGAGTGATCGCGGCGGCCCGTACAACGAGTATTTCCGCACCCTCAATGAAGAGCTCAAGGCCCATGGACCGATGCGCCCGGTGATGCTGATCGACCTGGACCGCCTGGATCACAATATCGACGTGGTGGCTCAGTCGGTGCAGCGTGGCGGCAAGCATCTGCGTCTGGTGGAGAAGTCATTGCCGTCGCCCGGGCTGCTGGCCTATATCGCTAAGCGCTCAGGCACGCAGCGTTTGATGTCGTTTCATCAACCCTTTCTGAATCACGATGCCCAGGTGTTCCCCGGGGCCGATATCTTGATGGGCAAGCCGTTGCCGGTGCGATCCGCCGAGCTGTTTTACCAAACCCATAAAGGACCGTTCGAGCCGTCGCGCCAGCTGCAGTGGCTGCTGGATACGCCCGAGCGCTTGCAGCAATACCTGCTGCTGGCCCAAGGGTTGGGTGCGCGGTTGCGGGTGAATATCGAGCTGGATGTGGGGTTGCATCGCGGTGGCGTCGCGGACAATGCGGTGTTGGGGCAGATGCTCACGCTGATCAATGCCCACCCGCAGCACTTGGAGTTTGCCGGATTCATGGGCTACGACCCGTTTGTCGGCATGGGCGTGCCAGGCATCCTCGGCTCGCCCCAGGCATTGTTTGAGCAGGTGATGCAGCGTTACAACGGTTATGTCGACTTCACCCGCCAGCGGTTTGCCGGGTTATGGCGTGAGGGACTGACCTTGAATACGGCCGGCAGCCCGAGTTATCGCATCCATGAGCAGGAAACGCTGAGCACGGAAGTGTCGGTGGGCACGGCGCTGCTCAAGCCCACCCATTACGATCTGCCGTCCCTGAGTGAGCATGTACCGGCGGCGTTTATCGCAACGCCCGTGCTGAAAAGCACCGGGCCGGTGAATATTCCGGCGCTGGATGGCAAGTCGCGGGTGTTTTCCTGGTGGGATGCGAACCAGCGTGAGACGTTCTTTATTTATGGCGGTAACTGGATGGCGGAGTTCGAGTCACCCCAGGGGCTGCAAAGCAATGGAGTGTATGGGCGCAGCTCCAATCAGGAGATGGTCAATGGTTCGCCTGCGGTGGGGTTGAACATTGAGGACCAGGTGTTTTTACGACCCACCCAGAGTGAGTTTGTGTTGTTGCAGTTTGGGGATTTGCTGGGGGTGCGGGGTGGCAAAATCGTAGAGACCTGGCCCGTTTACACCTGACGAAACGGCATAAAACCTGTGGGAGCGGGCTTGCTCGCGAATGCAGTCTTTCAGTGGTGGATACGCTGACTGACACACCGCATTCGCGAGCAAGCTCGCTCCCACATTATGGTCGGTGTTTACAGGGCAAATGGGATCGTGAGCTTGGCCCATAACATATCGCCTTCCGGCCGGTTCTTTACATCAAATTCCTTGGCCCAGCGGATCTCGGCGCTGGCGTATTTGAGGAACGTGAAATACACCGCCGGGCCAATCGCGAACACTTGGCCACGGACGCCGTCAGTCACGTCCTCGCCAAAAGGGTTCACCACGGTGTGACCGTACTGCTTATCGTCGGTGGTCTGTTTGAGGTAATAACCATTGATGCCCAGGCTCAGGTTATCGGTCACCTTGTAGCTGGCCGAGTAGTCGAAGTGGAAGATCTGTCCGGAGCGATAGTCGGTGTCGTGGTTTTCTTCGTTGAAGCTGTAGGTGGTCTTGATTGACAGCTCGGTGCGTGGGTTGGGCATCCAGGTTGCCGAGACCAGCGGTTTGTAGGTGTAGAAGTTGTTGCTGGTGTTGGCCAGGCGCGTAGCGTCGTATTCACCGGTGGGCAGGGTGATTTCCACGGCGGCCGCCAGGGTCAGATTCTTGCCCATGTCCCACAGAATGATCGGCGCCAGGGTGGTGTCGCCCATGCTTTCGCGGGTATCGGACATGCCGAACAGCGACACCTGCTGCTTGATATAGGGCTGGGCGATGTAGCCGCCGAGGCGCCCGCCAAACACGCGTACGGGGCTCAGATAGTCCAGACGCGGGATGATTGCGTCAGACTTGATGCGTACCTCGGACACCTTGCCGCCCAGGGAACTGATGTCGAGTTTGCGTGCCTGGTAGTGGTTGTAATACAGGTTGAAGGCGAACATATGGTCCGGCAGGTTGTTCACATCCAAGGGCAGGATGTAGAAACCGTCGGTGCCGGGACCGATGTTGTCGACACCGCCTTCGGTGGCCAGGGCCGGTAGGCTGATCAGGCTCAACAATGCGAGTTGCAGCGGATGAAGTGCACGGGTGGGGTTCATGTCTGGCCTCATTATTATTGTTAGGGCACTGCTACCCATAGAAATAAGCCTTGGGTGTCCGTCAGGGCAGGGTTTTGGCGGCCAGATAAGGGGGCTTTGCCGGACAGCTTTCACTCAGGATGCAGCGATTCTTGCAAGCGCCTATGATTGTCAGAATGTTTCTAAAACAAGAACTGAAGTACTCAGTCGGGAACCTGTAGACCATGCAAAGGAAAGTTGTTGATCCGCAGTTCGAACTGGCGCTGGTGTCGCCGTTCCTGTTGCAAACCTTGGGGCAGGTAGTGGCGCAGAAGGGCGT
>NZ_JBOICG010000155.1:0-2546 GCF_050739995.1 Pseudomonas sp.
AGATCGCTATCGCAGGCAAGCCAGCTCCCACAGGGGAATGCATGCCAAGTGTGGGAGCTGGCTTGCCTACGATGGACGCGACGCGGTTTTCAGTCGATCAACTGAGCATCCCGCAACGCGGTCAACGCCACCAACCAACGCGGGTCCTGCTTGTAGTCCGTCGACGCAATGGCCTGCCCCCGCATGCGAGCAATGCGCGGCGATGGCTTGACCTTCATGCGCTGTGCAGCGCTGAGTGCAAGCTCGGCAGCAGCACGATCGTTGCACACCAACCCCATGTCACAACCCGCTGTCAGCGCCGCTTCGATACGGCTCGCAGCGTCGCCCACCACATGAGCACCGGCCATGGACAGGTCATCGCTGAAAATCACCCCATCGAACTGCAATTCGCCACGCAGAATGTCCTGCAGCCAGCGGCGCGAGAAACCAGCGGGCTGAGCATCAACTTGCGGGTAGATCACGTGTGCAGGCATCACTGCCGCCAGTTGCTTGCTCAGACGCGCGAAAGGTACCAGGTCATTGGCACGAATCTGTTCCAGGCTGCGTTCGTCATTGGGAATAGCAACGTGGGAGTCGGCCTCAGCCCAGCCGTGGCCCGGGAAATGTTTACCCGTGGCGGCCATGCCGGCGCTGTTCATGCCACGGATAAAAGCGCCAGCGAGCACGGCGGCGCGCTCGGGGTCACCTTCGAAAGAGCGGGTGCCGACCACGGCGCTGCGCTGGTAATCCAGATCCAGTACCGGGGCAAAACTAAGGTCAAGGCCCACAGCCAGCACTTCTGTCGCCATGATCCAGCCGCACTGCTCGGCCAGGTACTCGGCATTGAGATTATCCGCCAGAGCGCGCATGGCCGGCAGGCGCACAAAGCCTTGGCGCAGGCGCTGCACGCGACCGCCCTCCTGGTCGACCGCCAACAGCAAGTCCGGGCGCACGGCGCGAATCGCCGCACTCAGCTCCCGGACCTGGCGCGGATGTTCGATATTGCGCGCAAAAATGATCAGCCCACCCACTTCAGGCTGGCGCAACAGGTGGCGATCCTCGGCCGTCAGCCAAGTGCCGGCAACGTCGACCATCAAAGAACCTTGCAGGGCAGCAGTCATAAACCTTCCTTAAATAACGCACACAACCCGTTGCCCTCACGTGGCGCGGTAAGCGCAGTGAGCACAACGGGTTGCGAGTAGATAGCTGAAATCGGCATGGCGGCTAGCTTAGCGGATGCAAGCGGCCGCGCACACCCAGAGCGATCACGCCTTGGCGACGGCCGGCGTGGATTTACTGCGTGGGCGCAATTGGGCAGCGGCCATGGTTTGATCGGTCACACCGGTTTCAGCCCGCATGCCGGCGGCGAGGAACGGCACCATCAGACGCATCACCTGCTCAATAGAGGTATTGACGCCGAAGTCGGTCTCGGCAATGGCACGCAGCGCCTTGATCCCGGACATGCTGAACGCCGCCGCGCCGAGCATGAAGTGCACGCGCCAGAACAGCTCGATCGGAGGAATACGCGGGGCCGCTTCGTTGACCAATAACATGTAACGGCGGAATACCTTGCCGTACATATCTTCAAGATAACGCCGAAGGTGGCCCTGGCTCTGGCTGAACGCCAAGCCCAACAGACGCATGAAGATCGACAGGTCGTTGCCGCTGCGCGGCTGTACTACCAACGCCTGCTCAACCAGGATTTCCAACAGGTCTTCCAGGCTTTGCTTGTTTTCAGGCTTGGTCTGGCGACGTTCCAGCTCACGGTCGAGGCTGGCACAGAACGGCCCCAGGAAGCGCGAGAACACCGCCTGGATCAAGGCTTTTTTCGAGCCGAAATGGTAATTCACTGCCGCGAGGTTGACTCCAGCCTTGCTGGTGATCAAACGCAATGAGGTTTCAGCAAATCCTTTTTCCGCGAACAACTGCTCGGCAGCATCGAGAATGCGTTCAACGGTTTCCGACTGGGCCATGGCTACTCCGCCTGACAAACACTTGTTTGAAACATACGTTTCAGAGTGTGTCTTGTCAACCCTGCGGGTCCGTTTTCCGGCCGGCCAGTCACCTATTTCTTCGCTATTTAATCACATCCTTCCGGCTCTGTAGGCAGCGCTGTCCCTGCCCTGCAGGACGACTGACGAATGACCGTCCAGCGGAGTGGCCAAAAAGGATGATTGCCAAGCGCAGTCCACTGTATATAATCCCAGTCACTGTATAAAAAGACAGAGCGATCAACATGCTAAAACTGACGCCACGCCAAGCTGAGATTCTGGCTTTTATCAAGCGCTGCCTCGATGACAACGGCTACCCGCCGACGCGAGCGGAAATTGCGCTGGAACTGGGGTTCAAGTCCCCGAACGCCGCTGAAGAACACCTCAAGGCCCTCGCTCGCAAAGGCGCGATCGAGATGACCCCAGGTGCCTCACGTGGTATTCGTATCCCTGGCTTCGAGGCCAAGGCCGACGAATCGACACTGCCTATTATCGGCCGCGTCGCCGCCGGTGCGCCGATCCTGGCGCAGCAGCACGTCGAGGAATCCTGCAACATCAACCCGACCTTCTTCCACC
>NZ_JBOICG010000156.1:0-3183 GCF_050739995.1 Pseudomonas sp.
CCCGCGCTTCGTCGGCAAAACGCTTGGCGATGATGGTCAGCGGGTTTTTCTCGCCCGGCAGGGTCTTCATCTCTTCGTGCACACGCTTCATGAAGCGGTGGAAGTGAGTACGGACCTTTTCCTTGAATGGCAGCGCTTCGAAGAAGGTGTCCACCAGGTAGGTCTTGCCACGGCCGACGCCGCCCCAGAAGTACAGGCCCTTGACCGGCGTGCGGTCTTTCTTGCCAAACAGCTTGCTGAGCATCCCCGGCTTGCTTTGCGAGGCCGCGAGCAGGTCGTCGTAGAGGCGCTGCAAATGACGCACCGCCGTTTCCTGGGCCGCGTCATGGAAGAATTCAGGGCGTTTCAGATCAGCTTGATATCGTTCTAGGGGCGTCATAATTTCGTTAGCAAGGCAACAAAATCGGGCCGTCACTGTAGCGACGGCCCTGGATAATGGCAATCAACCCTTGGTCGGGTTAATCCTCGACGGGGGTCAACGCAACGCGCAAGGCGGCGACGGCGGCATCGCGCGACGTTTCGTCGGCGAATTCGGCGCTGTCAGCCATGGCGGCACCGTCCAGCCATACGCTGAAGCCCAGGGCTTCGGTACGCACGTCCAACACGTCGCCGCTTTGCAGTTGCTTGGTCACCGCGCCCGCCGCCTTGCCGTCGGCAAAGTGGCGCGACAGCAGCAGTTGTTCGCCATCGGCTGCCAGCAGGCGGAAACGGAAGCTGCCGTCAGCTTCGCGGAAACTCACGAAGCGCGCAGCTTTCGCGGCTTTCTTCTTGGTCGCGACCGGCGCCGCAGCCTGATTGACGAACGAGCGCAAACCCACCGCCTCACGCAACTCGGCCAGGAACGGCGCCGCCACGGCCCGCGCCTTGTTGGCGCCAACCTGCAGCAGGTCTTCCATGTCCGACGGGCGCGACATCAGTTGATGGTAACGCTCGCGAGCTTCACCCAACTGACCGTCCAGCAGCTGGAACAGACGGTTCTTCGCCTCGCCCCAGCCCAGGCCTTGCAGCAGTTCGGCACGGAACTCTTGTTCCTGAGCCGCAGTGGCAAATGCCTGGTACAGGGTAAACAGATGCGAGTTGTCCGGGTCCTTGGCTTCACCTGGTGCGCGGGAGTCGGTGACGATGCGCGAGATCGCGTCCTTCATGTCCTTGGCGCTGGTGAACAACGGGATGGTGTTGTCATAGCTCTTGGACATCTTGCGACCGTCCAGGCCCGGCAAGGTGGCGACGCTTTCTTCGATCAACGCCTCGGGCATGGTGAAGAATTCTTTACCGTTGCCGAACAGGTGGTTGAAGCGCTGGCCGATATCACGGGCCATTTCCACGTGCTGGATCTGGTCGCGACCGACCGGCACCTTGTGCGCGTTGAACATCAGGATGTCCGCCGCCATCAGCACCGGGTAGCTGTAGAGGCCCATGCTGATGCCCGCATCCGGGTCTTCGCCGGCTTCCACGTTCTTGTCCACAGAGGCCTTGTACGCATGGGCGCGGTTAAGCAGGCCCTTGGCGGCAACGCAGGTGAGCAGCCAGGTCAGCTCGGGGATTTCCGGGATGTCCGACTGGCGGTAGAAAGTCACCCGGTTCACATCCAGGCCACCGGCCAGCCAGGTCGCGGCGATTTCCATGCGCGAGCGCTGGATGCGCTGCGGGTCATCGCACTTGATCAGGGCGTGGTAGTCGGCCAAGAAGTAGAAGGAGTCGGCATTGGCGTCCTGGCTGGCGAGGATCGCCGGGCGGATCGCACCGGCGTAGTTGCCCAGGTGCGGCGTGCCGGTGGTGGTGATGCCGGTGAGGATACGGGTACGAGTCGTCATGGGTAATCGCTTATCAGACTGCTATCAATTCGAGAGACGCGGCAGCACCAGATCCTTCAGATCGGTGAGCTTGCCGTGAAAAAAGTGTCCGCATTCTGCCACTTTCAGCAGCTCATGGGGGCGTTTCAAGGCGGCGGACCAGTCGTAGACGGCCTGCGGATCGACCACTTCGTCGGTTTCCGGCTGAATCAGCGTCAATGGGCAACCCTGTGGCAGCGCATCGGTATCGCGCAGGCGCATCACCGCAGCAGCGACCATGAACAGGTGCGCGAGTTTTTCACCCTTGGCTTCCAAACGACCACCGAGGCTGGCGGCCACGTAGCCACCGAAGGAAAAGCCGAGCAAGGTGATCGGCAGGTCCGGGTGTTTTTCCCGCAGCCAGGTGGCGGCCGCTTCGGCATCGTCCACTTCGCCGGTGCTCATGTCGTGGGTGCCGGCACTGGCGCCGACGCCACGGTAATTGAAACGCAAGGTAATCAAACCGGCATCACGGGCGGTGCGTTGCAGGGTCGATACGACTTTATTGAGCATGGTCCCACCCTGCACAGGGTTGGGGTGGCAGATCAGCGCCAGGCCACGTGGCTCGGGGTGATCCAGGTACAGGGCTTCCAATTGGCCTACCGGGCCATCGATCAAAACGGGGGTTTCACGCATGAGCAAGAGATGAACTCCGTGACCTCACAAAGGGTCGACTCGTCTAGCTAAAAGTCTGTGCATGGCATCATTGCGAGCTTAATCGCGGTATACAGCGCAGGTTTGAGCCGTTAACGTAAAGCAAAGCCGTTTATAGAGGAAGGACTCGTGGAACACTCGCTCTTAGTTTGGTTGTTGCCGACTCTTGCCCTGGTTGCCGGTGTCGCCATTGGTTTCCTGGTTGCTCGCTTGCTGCCGAATGCCGCGCCTAACCGCACGCAACGTCAGCTGGATGACATTCAGGAACGTTTTGACAGTTATCAGAACGAGGTTGTTACCCACTTCAACAGCACCGCGACCCTGGTCAAGAAGCTCACCCAGAGCTACCAGGAAGTACAGGATCACCTCGCCGATGGCGCCAACCGCCTGGCCCTCGACGACATTACCCGTCAGCGCCTGCTGGCCGCGCTGCATTCCGATGCACCGCAAACTCCACGGGAGCGCCTGACCCCGCCACGGGAAAACCAGGAGCCACCACGGGACTACGCGCCCAAAACGCCAGACGCCCCAGGCATGCTGGATGAGCATTACGGCTTGAAGAAGTAAGTCATCTTCAAGCACTAAAAAGCCCGGCTGATCGATGATCAGCCGGGCTTTTTATTGGGTGCTCACTCTCAAGCACACCAGAGATCCACTGTGGGAGGGGGCTTGCCCCCGATAGCGGTCTATCAATTAC
>NZ_JBOICG010000157.1:0-3522 GCF_050739995.1 Pseudomonas sp.
GTGCTAGTTTTGCCCGGTCTTGCGCACTGAAGCGCGCCAAGCACGCAGTTTGTGGGCGTTCGGCCGAACCAAAGGCCGATTTCGGTATCTACATTTCGCGTCTGTACACACTCTGCACACCATATGAATTTGATAGGGAAGGAACACCACCATGGCATTGACCAAAGACCAACTGATCGCCGACATCGCCGAAGCTATCGACGCGCCGAAAACCACCGCGCGTAACGCTCTGGAGCAACTGGGTCAGATCGTTGCTGATCAACTGGAAAATGGCAGCGAAATCACTCTGCCAGGCATTGGCAAACTGAAAATCACCGAGCGTCCTGCCCGTACCGGCCGCAACCCTTCGACTGGCGCTGCCATCGAAATCGCTGCCAAGAAAGTTATCAAGCTGGTTGTGGCCAAAGGCCTGACCGACGCTGTTAACAAGTAAGACGCAGTAAAAAAAACCGTGCACCGGAGTGATCCGGGCACGGTTTTTTGTTGCCTGCGATTTGTCAGTCGCGAACCCAGCGCTGGCGCCAGATCTGCTGCTCGTTCTTGGTCTGGAAGGTCCAGGCCACAAATCGGCTTTGCTTCTGCCCCTGGGACATTTCCACGACCTGGCTTTCCAGGACACCGGCCTTTTTCAGGGCGGTCTCGATCGCGGGCAAGTTCGATGCTTTTGACACAAGGGTGCTGAACCACAACACCTTGTGGGCAAAATGCGCGCTCTCGGCGATCAGTTGCGTTACAAAACGCGCTTCACCGCCTTCACACCACAGCTCGGCCGATTGGCCACCGAAGTTCAGCACCGGCAACTTACGTTTGGGATCGGCCTTGCCCAGGGCGCGCCACTTGCGTTCGCTACCTTTGGTCGCCTCCTCCATGGACGCGTGGAATGGCGGATTGCACATCGTCAGGTCAAAGCGCTCGCCCGGCTCCATCAAGCCCAGCAGGATCTGCTTGGGATTGGTTTGCTGGCGCAGTTGAATGACCTTGCTCAGGTCGTTGGACTGCACGATGGCCTTGGCGGCGGCCACGGCGATAGGGTCGACTTCCGAACCCAGGAAGTTCCAGCGGTATTCCATGTAGCCAATCAGTGGGTAGACGCAGTTGGCGCCCATGCCGATGTCCAGCACCTTGACGATCGAGCCTCGGGGAATCTTGCCGTCGTTGGCGCTGGCCAGCAGGTCGGCGAGGAAGTGCACGTAGTCGGCACGCCCCGGCACCGGTGGGCACAGGTAGTCGGCGGGGATATCCCAGTGCTGGATGCCGTAGAAGGCTTTCAGCAACGCCCGGTTGAACACCCGCACTGCATCCGGGCTGGCGAAGTCGATGCTCTCTTTGCCATAAGGATTGATGATCACGAATTTCGCCAGTTCCGGCGTGGTCTTGATCAGCGCCGGGAAGTCGTAACGGCCTGTGTGGCGGTTGCGCGGGTGCAGGGTGGCCTCTTTACGCGGCGTGACGGGTTTGGCCGTGGCTGCGGTTTTAGGCTTCTTGCGCGGAGGCTTGGGTGTGCTGGGGGTGGTCATGATGATTCTGGTGTTGGCTCAATGTGGCGGGCATTGTCACACATCCTGAGGCTATCCCGGTCAAATGTGGGAGGGGGCTTGCCCCCGATGGCGGTGTATTAGCTAAATATGAAGTGGCTGAACCAGCACTATCGGGGGCAAGCCCCCTCCCACATTGATTGTATTGCCAGCCTGGAGTTGGGGAATTCCAGGCAAAAAAAAGAGGCCCGAAGGCCTCTTTATCTGCACAGGTTCCAGCTTACAGGCTGGAAATCCGCGCATGTTGCTCCGCCAGCTTGCCCAGGGCCTGTTCAGCCTCGGCCAGTTTGGCGCGTTCTTTGTCGATCACTTCAGCCGGCGCCTTGTCGACGAATGCCGCGTTGGACAGCTTACCGCCCACCCGCTGTACTTCGCCTTGCAGGCGTGCGATTTCCTTATCGAGGCGGGCCAGTTCGGCGCCCTTGTCGATCAGGCCGGCCATCGGCACCAACACTTCCATGTCGCCAACCAGTGCGGTGGCGGACAACGGAGCTTCGGCGCCGTCAGCCAATACGGTGATCGACTCCAGCTTCGCCAGCTTCTTGAGCAGTGCGTCGTTCTCGGCGAGACGACGCTGGTCTTCGGCACTGGCGTTCTTCACGAACACTGCCAATGGCTTGCCCGGGCCGATGTTCATCTCGGCGCGGATGTTGCGCGTGCCGAGCATCAGGGTCTTGAGCCATTCGATATCGCTTTCGGCCGCCTCATCGATGCGTGCTTCGTTGGCCACTGGCCAAGGTTGCAGCATGATGGTCTTGCCTTCGATACCGGCCAGCGGCGCGAGGCGCTGCCAGATTTCTTCGGTGATGAACGGCATGAACGGATGCGCCAGGCGCAGGGCCACTTCCAACACGCGCACCAGGGTGCGACGGGTGCCACGCTGACGTTCGATCGGCGCGTTCTCGTCCCACAGCACTGGCTTGGACAGTTCCAGGTACCAGTCGCAGTACTGGTTCCAGATGAACTCGTACAAGGCTTGTGCCGCCAGGTCGAAACGGAACTGGTCGAGCTGGCGGGTCACTTCGGCTTCGGTGCGTTGCAGCTGCGAGATGATCCAACGATCCGCCAGCGACAGCTCATAGGCTTCGCCGTTCTGACCGCAGTCTTCGCCTTTATCCAGCACGTAGCGCGCCGCGTTCCAGATCTTGTTGCAGAAGTTGCGATAGCCTTCGACGCGGCCCATGTCGAACTTGATATCGCGACCGGTGGACGCCAGCGAGCAGAAGGTGAAGCGCAGGGCGTCGGTGCCGTAGCTGGCGATGCCGTCGGCGAACTCGTCGCGGGTCTGCTTCTCGATCTTTTTCGCCAGTTTCGGCTGCATCAGGCCCGAGGTGCGCTTCTGCACCAGGGTTTCCAGGTCGATGCCGTCGATGATGTCCAGCGGGTCCAGGACGTTGCCCTTGGACTTGGACATCTTCTGGCCCTGGCCATCTCGCACCAGGCCGTGCACGTACACGGTCTTGAACGGTACCTGCGGCGTGCCGTCCTCGTTCTTCACCAAGTGCATGGTCAGCATGATCATCCGGGCAACCCAGAAGAAAATGATGTCGAAACCGGTGACCAGCACGTCGGTGGAGTGGAATTTCTTGAGGAATTCGGTCTGCTGCGGCCAGCCCAGTGTGGAGAAGGTCCACAGGCCCGAGCTGAACCAGGTGTCCAGTACGTCGTTGTCCTGCTGCAGCGCAACGTCGGCACCGAGGTTGTGCTTGGCACGCACTTCGGCTTCGTCGCGGCCTACATAGACCTTGCCCGATTCGTCGTACCAGGCCGGAATGCGGTGGCCCCACCACAGCTGACGGCTGATGCACCAATCCTGGATGTCGCGCATCCACGAGAAGTACATGTTTTCGTACTGCTTGGGTACGAACTGGATGCGGCCATCTTCCACGGCCGCGATGGCAGGTTCTGCCAACGGTTTGGTCGACACGTACCACTGGTCGGTCAGCCACGGTTCGATCACGGTGCCGGAACGGTCGCCCTTCGGCAC
>NZ_JBOICG010000158.1:0-21779 GCF_050739995.1 Pseudomonas sp.
ATTGGCTCAGGCAGGCCTCACCAGCGACCCAGCGATTATTTGCCATGGCGACTTCAGCTTGCGCGCCGGCTATGACGGTGCTGCCACCCTGCTGACGCTACCCGATCGCCCTACTGCGCTGTTTTGCGAGAACGACGAGATGGCCATTGGCGCGCTCAAGCGCATCAAGGAAGCAGGCCTACGCGTGCCTGAAGACATCTCTTTGGTGGGATTCGATGATATTCCGTTGGCGCATTACTGTGATCCGCCGCTGACCACCATCGCCCAGCCCGCCGAAGGCTTTGGGCGCAGGGCCGTGGAGATGCTGATCAACCTGATCGAGAAAAAAACCAATCTTCAGCAGCATGTGATCCTGCCTTTTGAACTGACGATACGCAAAAGCTCTGCTGCCCCGTCAGTACAACAGACAGAGTGAATCGCCCCCGGCACCGTAGATATCTCCAGCCTATGCTTGTAGACCGAACGTAGTGGACGATGTAGCAACTGACGGGTAATCGCCGAAAGCCGTCCTGCTACAACGTTTCCACTTTACCGACCGGCAACACCGGTAATGAAGCAAACATTTCAGCGCGGCAAACTTCAAGGATTTCATCCGCCAACGCGGAATCATCCGGGCAGGCACGCGACAAAATAATCGCGCCGACGGCCCGCGACAGTAGGTCAATCATTTTCTTTCTCCCCTCACCCTCCGCGGCATCCGGCCCTGTCGGATATTTTTCCCCGAGGGTTTTCAGGGTGTGTTCAATGCCTTCGGCAAACGTTGCTTTCACATCGTCTGACTGACGCGCCGCGTCGCCACACAGTGCGGCCATAGTGCAACCGTTGCCGCGTCCGTCGCGATGTTCTCTGTTCACATAGACATTGATGAATCCGGGAACATCGAGCGCCTGGGCGCCGGTCAACGATTTGCCAAGACTGCAGGCCGAGGCTTCGGCCATCAGGTCGGCCTTCGAACCGAAATGCTTGTAGAAGCCTCCATGGGTGAAACCGGCAGCCGCCATGAGATCTGCCACACCGACGCCATCAAAGCCACGCTCACGGAACAGCTCTGAGGCCGTTTCAACGATGTGCTCTCGATTGGCCTGCGCCTGGGCCTTGGTCACTCTCACGTGCGATACCTCGTGTTTAGCGGGAATTCCTGCGTCCGATGATACATAGATGTTGCCCATAATCAAAACTGTTGACAGTTTAGATTTCGATCATCATCCTAACTTCACACCCCACCGATCTCCATCACGGGCACGGAAGATTCATCAGATGACCAAGCAGACTCTGTTCACCCCTCACACACTAGGCAGTCTTACGCTGTCGAACCGCGTCGTTCTCGCACCGCTGACACGCAACCGCGCAGGACAGGGCTTTGTGCCCAGTGAATTCGCGGCCGCCTATTACAGCCTACGCGCCAGCGCCGGCTTGCTGATCAGCGAAGCTACACAGATTTCCCAACAGGGCCAGGGTTATCAGGACACTCCCGGGATCTACACGCAGGCGCAGATAGACGGCTGGCGCACAGTCACCGATGCCGTCCACGCCAAGGGCGGAAAAATCTTCCTTCAGCTGTGGCATGTCGGCCGCGTCTCACACGTTGACCTGCAAGAAAACGGTGCCGCTCCGGTGGCTCCTTCTGCGCTGCGTGCCGCGACCAAAGTGTTCGTCAACAACCGCTTTGAAGACGTCTCCGAACCCCGCGCGCTGGACATCAGCGAACTGCCGGGGATCGTCGCCGATTTTCGCCAGGCTGCGGCCAACGCTGTCGCCGCCGGCTTCGATGGCGTCGAGATTCACGGTGCAAACGGTTATTTGCTGGATCAATTCCTCAAGGACAGCGCCAATCTGCGCACCGATGCTTACGGCGGCTCGATTGAAAACCGTGCGCGTCTGTTGCTCGAAGTGACGGCGGCCGTCATCAATGAAATCGGCGCGGATCGCACCGGTGTGCGTCTGTCTCCAGTGTCTCCGGCCAACGGCGTGTCCAGCAGTGATCCCCAAGCGCAATTCGATTACGTCGCCGAGCAACTCGACGCCCTCGGCGTGGTTTACCTGCACGTGGTCGAAGGTGCGACCGGCGGCCCGCGCGACGTAGCGCCCTTCGATTTCGGCGCCCTGCGCCAGCGTTTCAAAAACACCTATATCGCCAACAACGGCTATGACCTGGACCTGGCGACTGCGAGGCTCGCCGAAGACCAGGCCGATCTGATTGCATTCGGTCGCCCGTTCATTGGCAACCCGGATCTGGTGGAGCGCCTCAAACGTGGCGCGCCGCTGTCCGCGTTCAATCCCGCCACCCTCTATGGCGGCGGCGCGGCAGGTTACATCGACTACCCGACGCTGGCTGAATCGAGCGCTAACGCCAGCTGAGTAATCAGTGAACGCGCTTTCTGTTTCTCACATCATGAAAGAGAGATACCCATGAGCACTCGCCCTACTGTTCTGATCACTGGCGCCTCAACCGGCATTGGCGCTGTCTACGCCGCGCGCTTCGCGCAACGCGGACACGATCTGGTACTGGTCGCCCGCGATCAGGCTCGCCTGGACGCACTTGCCGCGCGCTTGCGCAGCGAACACGACGTCGCCGTCGATGTCATTCAGGCGGACCTGACCCAACTCAGCGATCTGACCGCCGTTGAAAGCCGCCTGCGCGACGACGCCCGTATCGGTATTCTCGTCAATAATGCCGGCGCTGCGCTGTCCGGTCACTTCATCGACCAAAGCACCGACAGCATCGCGCAACTGGTGGCCCTCAACACCACGGCGCTGGTGCGGCTTGCCAGCGCCATCGCTCCACGCCTGGCCAAGGCCGGCGACGGTGCGATCATCAACATCGGTTCGGTGGTGGGCCTGGCGCCGGAGTTCGGCATGACCGTCTATGGTGCGACCAAGGCCTTCGTGCTGTTTCTGTCCCAGGGCCTGAGCCTGGAACTCTCGCCCCTTGGCGTATACGTGCAAGCCGTGCTGCCCGCCGCCACTCGTACGGAAATCTGGGATCGCTCCGGCGTCGACATCAACACCCTGACTGAAATCATGGAAGTGGGTGATCTGGTGGATGCTGCGCTGGTCGGTTTCGATCGTCGCGAACCTGTGACCATCCCGCCGCTGCAAGAAGCTGAGCGCTGGAATGAACTGCAGGGCGTACGCCAGGGCCTGTTGGGGCAAATCCGCCAGTCTGCGGTTGCCCAGCGCTACCAGACTCCACAGTGATTTTTTGGTAGCGAGCATTCGCGCCGGGTTCGATGCAGGCGCATGGTACTGAATCGAATCCAGCCCGGTGTGCGGAGTAAAAATGAATTCAATGCAGACACATTCCCGTCCGGGTTCACCGATGTCGTTCATCAACGCGGCGAACCAGTCGATCGCGGTCAACGGCGTTCGCTTTGCCTATCGCGACACCGGCCACGCAACCGGTGTGCCCCTCGTACTGTTCAATCATTGGGGCGCGGTGCTGGACAACTTCGACCCCGCGATCATCGATGGCCTGGCGCAAACCAGGCGCGTCATTACCACCGACTATCGAGGCATCGGCGGCTCTACAGGAACCGCGCCACTGACGGTGGGTGAAATGGCCGACGATGCTATCCAACTGATCCAGGCGCTGGGGCTGAAAACCGTTGATGTGCTCGGTTTCTCCCTCGGCGGTTTCGTCGCTCAGGACATCGCCCTGAAGGCACCTGATCTGGTGCGCCGTTTGATTCTGACCGGCACCGGACCGGCGGGCGGCACTGGTATCGACAAGGTCGGCATGGTGTCGTGGTCATTGATCCTCAAAGGCTTGCTGACCCTGCGCGATCCCAAGTTCTACCTTTTCTTCACTTCGACGGCCAATGGACGACAGTCCGCCTCGCAGTACTTACGACGCCTCAAGGCACGCAAGAACAATCTCGACAAGGGCCCGACGCCACGTGCCTTCTTGCGGCAATTGAAAGCCATCACCGCGTGGGGCAAACAACCGCGGCAAGAGCTCGGACGCTTGCAGACGCCGACGCTGGTCGTCAACGGCGACAACGACATCATGGTGCCCAGCGTTAACTCGCTTGAGCTGGCCAGGCTTATCCCCAACGCACAGTTGGTGATTTACGAGGATGCCGGGCACGGTGGCATTTTCCAGCATCACGCTGACTTTGTGGCCAAGGCGCAGGCGTTCCTCGATGCCTGACCACTTCACGCAGCAACACCGCAACCCACCGACTACCCTACGTATAACCAGCAAGAGCCGCACCACGATGAAAGCATTTCTGATTGATGGCTATGGCAAGAACCCCGGGCGCATTGGCGAAGCGCCCGCCCCCGTAGTCGGTGCCCACGACGTCTTGATCGAGGTCCATGCGAGCAGTGTCAACGTGCTCGATTCGAAAATCCGCAAAGGCGAATTCAAACTGATCCTGCCCTACTCATTTCCGTTGATACTGGGCAATGACCTGGCGGGCGTCGTGGTTGAGGTCGGCTCGAAGGTGACATGCTTCAAACCAGGTGACGAGGTATACGCTCGCCCGCCCGAAGCGCGAATCGGGACGTTCGCCCAATTGATCGCCGTGAACGAAAACGCGGTCGCCCTGAAACCTGCCAATACCAACATGGCACAAGCCGCGTCCCTGCCCTTGGTTGCACTGACTGCCTGGCAAGTACTGGTTGAAACCGCTCGCCTGCAAAAGGGCCAGAAAGTGCTGATTCACGCGGGTTCCGGCGGCGTCGGCACCATTGCCATTCAGCTTGCAAAACACCTCGGTGCGTTTGTCGCCACAACCACCAGCACCGCCAATGTCGAATGGGTCAAGGCGCTGGGGACCGATCTAGTCATCGACTATAAACAGCAGAACTTCGAAAATGTGCTGCATGACTACGACGTGGTGCTGAACAGTCTCGGCACCGACGTGCTGGAGAAGTCGCTCAAGATCCTCAAGCCCGGTGGCCAACTCATTTCCATCTCGGGCCCACCCACTGTGCAGTTCGCGCGGGAGCAAGGGTTATCCTGGCCATTGCAGCAAGTCATGCGCCTGCTGAGCCTTGGCATTCGTCGCAAAGCGCGCAAGCAGGACGTCAGTTATGCATTCGTGTTCATGCGGGCCAATGGTGCTCAACTGCAACACATCACCACGCTCGTGGAGGACGGAATCATCAAACCTGTGGTTGATCGTTCCTTCCCCTTTGAATCAACGGCAGAGGCATTGAAGTACGTTGAGCAGGGACGCGCCAAGGGCAAGGTTGTTGTTTCGATCAAATGACCACGTCGCCTGCTCATGAATCGACCGTAGAAACGGCACAGCTTTTAATGCTTGAGCGGCCATCAGCCGAAGTGATTTCGCCAAAGGTGCAGGAACAGCAAGCGCTTCAACCGGATGTTGCGCGGGTGGACCATCACGCCGATGTGCTGGCCTATTCCTTCATTCCCAGGCTGGTGGCCAATCACGATCTGCACCACCGCCAAGGCATCGAGAAAAACTTCGGGGTTTCATCGCCACTGTGGGATCACGTGTTTCGTAGCTACACCCGAGCCGACTCACCCCCACATAATGAAAAGAATGAATCTTTTAAAATTACAAAATAACAATATCTGATAATTAGCTTATTCCAAAAAAGACTTTCACCGAGATTTTTTATAGGAATATCTTCATATCACAGACCGACCCCATACCTGGTGGAGGACGTACCTCCGACCATCAGGAGCCTGAACCAGGCTTAAGGGACCTCGCTCGATATGCCAGACATTGCCTTTCCCACCCATAAGTTCCACTTGTCACTGCTGACCAGTTCCCTCCTGCTGGCAGCGGTGCCCTCCTTCGCCGAGGATGCGAAGCTCGACACCGTCACCGTGATTTCCACTGGCCTGCGCGGTCAGGAACGTAGCGTCGCCGACAGCCCGGCCCCCATAGATGTGATCAACAGCGAGCAGTTGCTCAAGACCGGTCGCGCCGAACTGTCGGAGGCGATTGCCAAATTGCTGCCCTCATTCAATTTCGGCACCAATATCGCCGGCTACAACTCAGTCACGCGTCCCTTGAGCAACCGTAGCCTGGGACCGGCCTACACCTTGGTGCTCGTCAACGGTAAACGCCGACACAACGGCGCTGTCGGCCAGCGCGGTTCTATCGACAACAGCGGCGCGAATGCCGTGGACATCGACCTGATCCCGGTCAGCGCGGTGGACCATATCGAGGTGCTCAAAGACAGCGCCGCCGCCCAATACGGTTCGGACGCCGTGGCTGGGGTGATCAATATCATCCTCAAGGCCACCGACAACGGCGGGCACCTGGAAACCAGCTATGGCCAGCTGTTTTCCGGCCAGGGTGAGACCATCAAGGTGGCCGGGGACGAAGGTTTCAAACTCGGTGACGGCGGTTTTTTCCACTTCTCGGCCGATGCTCGCAAACGTGGCAACGCCGCGTGGAATGACAAGGCTGATGGCAGCGTCAGGGCGTTCAACGATCCGGCCAAAGAGGCGGCTTGGGATCGAGTGGCAATCAAGAACGGCGATCCTGACCTCAAGGCCTTCAACCTGGCCTACAACGCCGAACTACCGCTGGAAGACCTGACACTGTATTCGTTCTCCACCTATGGCGAACGCGATGCCGAGGCCGCCAACTACTTCCGCCTGCCCACCGGCACCGCTGCCGTGCCCGAGGTATTCCCCAACGGCTACTACCCGCTCAACAACATCAAAGACCGTGACTATCAGTTGCTCTTCGGGGGCAAGGGCCAACTGGCCGAGTGGAACTGGGACCTGAGCACCACCTACGGGCGCAACAACGTCCACCACTCCAGCGACCTTAATATCAACCCATCGCTGGGCACTGCATCACCGACCCAATTCGATAACCTGGCGACCTTCCGCTTCGAGCAATGGGTCAACAACCTGGATTTCACCCGGCGCTACGCCAGCCTGTTCAACTTGACGCCGCCGGTGCAGGTGTCAGCAGGCCTGGAGCATCGCTGGGAACATTTCAGCACCTTTGCCGGCGAGCCGGCGGCGTACATCACCGGCAGCTACCCGGCTGCCTCGGGCGCGCAGGCGGCGGTGACAATCCGGCCGGAAGATGAAGTCAGCCTGATCCGTAACAACTATGCGGGCTACCTGGACCTGGGCTTTGACTTGACCGAGCGCTGGTTCCTCGATGTGGCCGGACGGGTTGAGCATTACGACGATGATTCGGGCAACACCTTCGGCCTGAAAGTGAACTCACGCTACGAGTTGACCGATACCGTGGCCGTACGCGGCACCGTGGGCACCGGTTTTCGTGCGCCGTCCCTGACGCAGATCGGCTATACCGTGGCGGACAACCGGGTAGCCACCGACGTGAATGGCAACGTTGTGCCCGCCGTCACCCGCCTGACCCCGTCCGGCAGTAACCTGGCCAAGGCTCTGGGTGGCGATGACCTCAAGCCGGAAAAATCCCGCAACCTCGGCCTCGGTCTGACCTGGCAACCGGCACCGCGCACCAGCGTCACCGCCGATGCTTACCTGATCGACATCGATGATCGCATCGCCCTGACCAGCAATATCTACGACCGTGGCAATGGTGCGATCAACGCCATTCTTGCCGCACAAGGCGTGCCCACCGGCACCTGGGTCAACTACTACACCAACGCCTTCGACACCCGCACCCGTGGCCTGGATGTGGTCGCCGACCACACCACGCCGCTGGATGCCTGGGGCGATGTGCGCTGGAGCCTGGGCTTCAACTGGAACAAAACCACCATAGAAGGCACTCGCGACACGCCGAGCGCACTGGCCGGCTCGGGTGTAACCCTGGTGGGCCGCGATCGCGAAGGCGACCTTACCGACGCCACCCCCAAGACCAAGTGGATCCTGGGGGCCAACTGGAAGGTCGAGGACCTGGCCGTCAACCTGCAAACCAGCCGCTACGGCGCGGTCAAGACCCTGGCCGTCAACCCCACGGGTGATCGCAGCTTCGGTGCCAAATGGATAACGGACCTGGACGTGAGCTACACGTTCGTCGACCACCTCACCGTCAGCCTCGGCGGCACCAACATTTTCGACGTGCGTCCCGACCGGCATGCCGTCTACAGCAACCTGGGCCTGGCGCCCTACGGCAACCCACCGTTCTACCCGGGCGGCGGCTACTGGTACACCAAGCTGGCCTACGACTTCTGATCCGCACTTGCACGTACCCGAAACGCCACACGAGGGCATCCCATTGAACACCTCCAACTTGATGAGCCGTCTGCTGGCCCCTTGCGCATTGGCATTGAGCCTGGCCGCTTGCTCACCGGGGCATGATGCTCAGGTCGGCAAGACCCTGAACATCGCCTTCTTCGGCGACAACACCACCCTGGTCAGCGTCGACCCGTTCCAGGTCTATTGGCTGGAACACCGGGTGCTGCTGCGCAATGTTGCCGAGTCCCTCACTGACCAAGACCCGGACACCGGCAAGATCATTCCCTGGCTGGCCAACCGTTGGGAGGTCAGTGACGACGCGCTGACCTACACCTTCCATCTGCGCGACAACGTCACCTTCAGCAACGGCGAGCGCTTTGACGCCAAGGCCGTGAAAACCGCGTTCGACAGCGACAAGGCCCTGGCCGCCGAGCTGCCGGCCACCTTCGGCGCCACCTACTTGGCAGGTTACGACCACGCTGAAGTGGTGGATGACCTTACCGTCAAACTGGTGCTATCCAAGCCTAACGCGGGCTTCCTGCAGGCCACCTCCACCACCAACCTGGCGATCCTCGCACCGGCTTCTTACGCGCTGAGTGCAAAGGAGCGCTCTCTCGGCAACATCATCGGCACCGGGCCATTCGTGCTGGCCAGCTACACACCGGAAGTCGGTGCGCACCTGACCAAACGCAAAGGTTACGCCTGGGCCTCGGCCAATATGAAAAACCAGGGCGAAGCGCATCTGGACGCGGTGGACATCAGCTATATCCCCGAAGAAAGCGTGCGCAACGGCCTGTTCCTGCAAGGCAAGACCGACATTCTGTGGCCACGCAATCCGTTCTCGGAAGTGGACCTGAAACTGCTCCAGTCCAGAGGCGCGACCATTCAGAGCCGTTCGCTGCCGGGACCGGCCTTGAACCTTTACCCCAACACCCGAGGCGAACGGGTGCTGGCCGATAAACAAGTGCGCCTGGCCGTGCAGAAATCCATCGACCGCAAGAGCTACGCCAGCACCGTATACAACGCCGAGTTCCCAGTGGTGGACAGCCTCTTCGATGTGACCACGCCCTACTTCAAAAGCCAGTCGACAAAATTGGCCTATGACCCGGCCGGCGCCGAACAACTGCTGGAGCAAGCCGGCTGGGCCAAAAGCGCAGACGGCTATCGTCAGAAAAATGGCAAACGCCTGAGCCTGAGCTACAACCTCACCCCGGCCGAAACCGCCGGCGACGTGCTAATCCAGGACCAATTGCGCAAGGTCGGCATCGAGCTGAAGCTCAGCGTGGTGACACGTGCCGAATGGGTCGCCAACAACTCTGCCGGCAATTACGACCTGACCAGCACCTACATGACCCGTGCCGATCCGATCATCCTGCAAACCATTCTTGACCCGCGCACCGCCAACAGCTCGACCCTGGCCACCAACCTCTACGCACCTGCGGTGCTGGATAAAGCCAAGACGCTGTTCGATGCAGGCATCACCGCCACCCGTGGCCCACAACGCGCAGCGGCCTACGGCGACCTGCAGGATTTGCTGATCGATGAAAGCTCGGTATTTCCGGTGTACGAGCGGGTCTGGCAGGCCGCCACATCAGCCAAAGTGAAAAACTTCCGCTGGACCGCCGAGGGCTTCGCGCTGCTGGGTGATATCGAGGTCGGCACACCATGAGCCGCTACCTGATCGGCCGTGTCGGCCAGGCACTCCTGGTGCTATGGGGCGCCTATAGCGTCACTTACTTCATTCTTTATCTGCTGCCCGGCGATACGTTGTCGATCATGCTCAGTGCCGCCGGCATGGAAGCCGATTCACTGTCAGTGGAGGACCTGGCCAAAGCACGGGCGTATTACGGCTTGGACAAAGGTGTGTTCGAGCAATATTTCAATCTGCTGCTGGGGGCGCTGCGGGGTGACTTCGGGCAGTCCCTTTCGCTCAATCGTCCGGTTGCCGATCTACTCGCCGAACGCTTGCCGCAGACACTGGCCCTGGCCGGAGTGGCTATTGTGTTGTCGTTGCTCGGCGGCATCGGCCTGGCCTACCTGACCGCCTACCTTCGCTGGCAACCGCTGAAAAAGGCCCTGACCCGCCTGCCGTCCCTGGGATTTTCGGTGCCGGTGTTCTGGATGGGCCTGCTGCTGATCCAGGTGTTTGCGTTCGGCCTGGGCTGGTTTCCTGCCACTGGCAGCCGGGGCGTTGAAAGCCTGGTGCTGCCGGCGATCACCTTGGCGATTCCCAGTGCGGCGGTGTACGCCCAAGTCCTGCAACGCAGTTTCCAGGGCGTGTGGCAAGAGCGCTACATCGCCACCGCTTATGCCAAGGGCCTGAGCCGGAACCAAGTGCAGGCGCGCCATGGGTTCAAGAATGCGGCGTTGCCAGTGCTTACGTTGATCGGCTTGCAGGTGGGCAATACGGTTTCCGGCGCCGTGCTGGTGGAAACAATCTTTGCCCGCTCCGGCATCGGTCGCCTGGCCCAGGAAGCGGTGCTGCGCCAGGACATTCCCGTGGTGCTGGCGATTGTCGTGGTGTCGGCGGCCGCGTTTGTGCTGGTGAACCTGCTGTTGGACCTGCTCTACCCGTGGCTCGACCCGCGTATTTCCCACAAGCCAAAGGTGTCCTAGACCATGACGATGCTTGAACGGAACCTGAGCCCCATCGCCATTCCCGCCCCGTGGTCCCGCCGCAGCCCCTTGCGGCGGGCAACAGCTGCGGTGCTGCCGTTGTTGCGCCGACCAGGTTTCAGCCTGGCGCTGTTGGTGGTGTTGTTTGCATTGCTCGCAGCGCTGGCGCCGCATTGGCTCAGCAGCTTCGATCCCTATGCCACCTCGCCGGCCGACAAACTGCGAGGCCCCAACTTGACCCATTGGTTCGGCACCGACGAGCTGGGCCGCGACCTGTTTACCCGAGTGGTCTATGGCGCCCGCCTGTCGGTTTCGGCGGCGCTCCTGGCCGTGGGTATCGCGCTGTTGGGTGGCCTGGGGCTGGGCATCCTGTCGGGCTTTGCCGGTGGCCGCACCGATGCGCTGATCATGCGCCTTGTCGATGTGCTGCTGGCCCTGCCCGGTTTGCTACTGGCCCTGGCGATCGTCACGGCCATCGGCTTTGGCACCGTGCCGGTGGCCATTGCGGTGGGCGTCGGCATCATTCCAGGGTTCGCCCGCACCACGCGCGCCGAGGTGCTGCGGGTCAAGACCTTGCCTTATGTCGAAGCTGCGCGCCTGGGAGGTGCCAGTTGGAGGCGTACCTTGGTGCGGCACATTCTGCCCAATGCGTGGGGGCCCGTCGCCGTGTTGGCGACCCTCGACTTCGGCGCGGCCATCCTCGCCACTGCCGGGCTGAGTTTTCTCGGTTTCGGTGCCGCCCCACCGGCCGCGGAATGGGGCACGTTGATCGCCAACGGACGGCATTTCCTGATCACGGCCCCTTGGGTGTCCCTGCTGCCCGGGCTGTTCCTGGTCGCCGTGGTCTTCAGCCTCAACCATATCGCCCGCACCTTTGAGGAGATCCAACGATGAGCACCACACAGCCTCTGGTCGATGTTCGCCAACTCAGTGTCAGCTACCGCTCCGGCAAGCACGTCAATCAAGCGGTACGGACACTGTCGTTCTCCATCGCCCAGGGCGAGACCGTGGCAATTGTCGGCGAGTCCGGCTCGGGCAAATCGACCCTGGCCAATGCCATCCTTGGCTTGTTGCCGGACAACGCACAGATCAACACTGGCCAATTATGGGTGGATGGCCACGACCTGACCCACGCCAGCGAGCGTCAGAAACGCACCCTGCGCGGGCGCACGGTCGGCCTGGTGCCTCAGGACCCGATGGTCAGCCTCAACCCCACCCTGCGCGTCGGCCAGCAAATCGGCGAAGCGCTGGTGCTGGCCCAGGGCAAACGTTACCCCGGCGTCGATGCTGACATTATCAAGCTGCTGCAGCAGGTGGGCCTCGACAAACCGGTGCTGCGGGCGCGCCAGTACCCACACGAGCTTTCCGGTGGCATGCGCCAACGTGTGCTGATTGCCATCGCCCTGGCCGGTAACCCGCGCTTGATCATCGCTGATGAACCCACCAGCGCCCTTGACGTCACCGTACAGCGCAAGATCCTCGACCACCTGCAACGGCTGGTCAGTGAGCGTGGGATTTCGCTGCTCATCATCACCCATGACCTGGGCGTGGCCGCCGACCGTGCGGATCGGATCCTGGTGATGCAGCATGGCGAACGGGTCGAACAGGGGCCGCCAGGCCAGATCCTTGGCGCGCCACAACACGACTACACCCGCGCTTTGATTGCCGCCGCACCCGCGTTTGCCAAGCGGCGCGAACCCTCGGCCCGCATCGACCCGACGCAGCCGCCAATCCTGAGCCTGCAAAACGTGGGCAAGACGTTCACGCTGCCCAAAGTCAAGGGTGAGGACTCGACGTTCCTCGCCCTCGAAGGTCTCAACCTGCAGGTTTATCCCGGCCAGACCCTGGCCATCGTTGGCGAGTCCGGCTCGGGCAAGAGCACCGCGTTGCGCATCGCCCTCGGCCTGGAGAAGCCCACCCAAGGCCAGGTCTGGTTCGACCAACAGAACGTCACCCACCTGAACTGGCGCGACTTCCGCCCGCTGCGCCAACGCCTGCAACTGGTGCAACAAAACCCCTTCGCCGCTCTCGACCCGCGCTTCACTGTATTCGACAGCATCGTCGAGCCACTGGTCTCGTTCGGCTTGCTCAAGGGCCCTACGCTTGAACAGGCCGCGCGGGAGTTGATCGCACGCGTACACCTGCCGGTCAGCTACCTGGACCGCCTGCCCCGCGAACTCTCCGGCGGCCAGTGCCAGCGCGTGGCTATCGCCAGGGCCCTGGCCTTGAAACCCGACCTGTTGCTGCTCGATGAGCCGGTCAGCGCGCTCGATGTGTCCGTACAGGCCCACATTCTTGACCTGCTGGAAGAGCTGCAACGGGAGATGGGAATTGCCTATGTGCTGGTGTCCCATGACCTGTCCGTGGTCGCAAACTTTGCCCATGAAGTACTGGTATTGCGCAATGGCAAGGTGGTGGAACAGGGGTCGGTGGAGCGAATCTTCAACCAACCGGCGAGCGATTATACGCGGGAGCTGATTGCTGCTATTCCCGGCCGCCACGACACCTCGACGGCCGCATGATCAAGTTGCGCTGGCATGAACACTCGCGAACCCTCAAGTTCCTTGCATCCGGCGCAACAGTCTTTTGTCATCACGCCTATTGATAGCCCCCTAACGAAACCCCCATGCTAGAGGGCTAATCTCGCACTTATATCATTCCGAATGATAGTTACCTTTGTTTCATTCGATTCGTGACATAGCACATCGCCGCGCATGATCCGCCCATCTCAAATACATTGGCGGATGCACCTCATGGAACAGACACTCAAACATTTGCGCTTCCCCTTGGCGATCCTGGCCGTGGTGGTGATGAGCGCATGCGGCAAGACCCCGGAACAAGCGGCCGCCATGCCACCCGCGAAAATCAGCGTGGCCAAGGTGCTGGAACAACCGGTCAACGAATGGGATGAATTCACCGGTCGCCTGGAAGCCCCGGAAACCGTGCAGATCCGTCCACGCGTGTCGGGCCAGATCGATCAGGTGGCCTTCACCGAAGGCGCCCTGGTGAAGAAAGGCGACCTACTGTTCCAGATCGACCCGCGCCCGTTCCAGGCCGAAGTACGCCGCCTTGAAGCCCAACTCGCCCAAACCAGAGCCGCCGCCACCCGTAGCGATAACGAAGCGCAACGTGGCGAACGCCTGCGTCAGAGCAATGCGATCTCCGCCGAACTGGCCGACTCGCGTACCACCGCCGCCCAAGAAGCCCGCGCCGCCGTCGCCGGCATCCAGGCGCAATTGGATCTGGCCAAACTGAACCTGAGCTTCACCCGCGTGACCGCACCGATCAGCGGCCGCGTCAGCCGTGCCGAAATCACTGCGGGCAACCTGGTGACCGCCGATGTCACCGCGCTGACCAGCGTGGTCTCCACCGACAAGGTCTACGCCTACTTCGATGCCGATGAGCGCGTGTACCTCAAATACACCGAGCTGGCCCGTGAAGGCCGTCGTGGCGCCACCACCCCGGTGTACCTGGGCCTGTCCAACGAAACCGGCAATCCGCACCTGGGCCAGATGAACTTCGTCGACAACCAGGTCAACCCAGCCACCGGCACTATCCGTGGTCGCGCCGTGTTTGATAACAGCAAGGGCGAATACACCCCTGGCCTGTATGCCCGCCTGAAACTGGTCGGCAGCGGTACCTACTCCGCCGTGCTGATCAACGACGAGGCCGTCGGTACTGACCTGGGCAAGAAGTTCGTGCTGGTGATGGACGGCGACAAGCCGGCCTATCGCGCGGTGGAACTGGGGCCGAAGATCGAAGGCCTGCGCATCGTACGTAGCGGTTTGAACAAGGACGACACCATTGTCGTGAAGGGCTTGCAGCGCATCCGTCCGGGGTCGCCGGTTGCACCGGAAACCATCCCGATGGCCAGCAAGGAAACCCTCGCGGCCTTGGCACAACAACGACAAGCGCTTGAAGCCAGCAACCTGGAGCAAGTGGCGCCGGATGATAAAGCCGCGCCCAAGCTCGCAGCCGTCGCGACTCCACGCGGTTAAGGGATACAACTCAAGATGAATTTTTCCAAGTTCTTCATTTCGCGGCCGATCTTCGCAGCGGTGCTCTCGCTGTTGATCCTGATCGCCGGTGCGATCTCGCTGTTCCAATTGCCGATCAGCGAATACCCGGAAGTGGTGCCGCCGACCGTGGTGGTACGCGCCAACTTCCCGGGCGCCAACCCCAAAGTCATCGGTGAAACCGTGGCCGCTCCCCTGGAGCAAGCCATCACTGGCGTCGAGAACATGCTGTACATGTCCTCGCAGTCGACCGCCGACGGCAAGCTGACCCTGACCATCACCTTCGCCCTGGGCACCGACCTGGACAACGCGCAGGTGCAGGTGCAGAACCGTGTGACCCGGACTCAGCCGAAGCTGCCTGAGGAAGTGACGCGTATCGGTATCACCGTGGACAAGGCCTCACCCGACCTGACCATGGTTGTGCACTTGACCTCCCCGGACAAGCGTTACGACATGCTCTACCTGTCCAACTACGCCTTGCTCAATGTGAAAGACGAGCTGGCCCGCCTGGGTGGTGTAGGTGATGTGCAGTTGTTCGGCATGGGCGATTACTCCCTGCGTGTGTGGCTGGACCCGAACAAGACCGCTTCGCGCAACTTGACCGCTACCGATGTGGTCACCGCCATTCGCGAGCAGAACCGTCAAGTGGCCGCCGGCGCCCTGGGTGCGCAACCTGCACCGACGGCTACCAGCTTCCAATTGTCGGTGAACACTCAGGGCCGCCTGGTGACTGAGGAAGAGTTCGAGAACATCATTATTCGCTCTGGCGATAACGGTGAAATCACGCGCTTGAGAGACATCGCACGGGTGGAACTGGGTTCCAACCAATATGCCTTGCGCTCGTTGCTCAACAACCAGCCGGCGGTGGCGATCCCGATCTTCCAGCGCCCAGGTTCCAATGCGATCGAGATCTCCAACGAAGTGCGCAACAAGATGGCGGAGCTCAAACAGAACTTCCCTGAAGGCATGGATTTCAGCATCGTCTATGACCCGACCATCTTCGTGCGTGGCTCCATCGAAGCGGTCGTGCATACCCTGTTCGAAGCACTGATCCTCGTGGTGCTGGTGGTGATCCTGTTCCTGCAAACCTGGCGCGCCTCGATCATTCCATTGGTGGCGGTGCCGGTATCCTTGATCGGTACGTTTGCGGTGATGCACCTGTTTGGTTTCTCACTCAACGCGCTGTCGCTGTTCGGTCTGGTACTGGCCATCGGTATCGTGGTGGACGACGCCATCGTGGTGGTGGAAAACGTCGAGCGGAATATCGAGTTGGGCCTGGAACCGTTCCCGGCCACCGAAAAAGCCATGAGTGAAGTGACCGGCCCGATCATCGCGACAGCGTTGGTACTGTGTGCGGTGTTCATCCCAGCGGCCTTTATCAGCGGCTTGACCGGGCAGTTCTATAAGCAGTTCGCGCTGACCATCGCGATCTCCACCGTGATCTCGGCGTTCAACTCGCTGACCTTGTCGCCGGCCCTGGCTGCGGTATTGCTCAAAGGTCATAACGCACCGAAAGACGGTTTTTCCAAGTTCCTCGACAAATTGTTGGGTGCCTGGCTGTTCAAACCCTTCAACCGCTTCTTCGACAAGGCCAGCCATGGTTACGTCGGCACCGTGCGCCGCGTGATTCGCGGCAGTGGTATCGCGCTGTTCCTGTACGCCGGTTTGATGGTCCTGACCTGGCTGGGCTTTGCCCATACGCCGACCGGTTTCGTGCCGGCCCAGGACAAGCAATACCTCGTAGCCTTCGCCCAATTGCCGGACGCCGCGAGCCTGGACCGTACCGAAGACGTGATCAAGCGCATGTCCGATATCGCCCTGAAACAGCCGGGTGTGGAAAGCGCCGTGGCCTTCCCGGGCCTGTCGATCAATGGTTTCACCAACAGCCCGAACAGCGGCATCGTGTTCGTGACCTTGAAGCCGTTCGATGAACGTAAAGACCCGAGCATGTCCGCTGGTGCGATTGCCGGTGCACTGAACGGCAAGTACAGCAGCATTGAAGAGGCCTACATGGCGATCTTCCCACCGCCGCCGGTACAGGGCCTGGGTACGATCGGCGGGTTCCGCCTGCAGATCGAAGACCGTGGCAACCTGGGTTATGACGAGCTGTATAAAGAAGTGCAAAACGTCATCACCAAGAGCCGCACCACGCCTGAGTTGTTCGGCCTGTTCACCAGCTACACGGTCAACGTGCCTCAGGTCGATGCTGCCATCGACCGCGAAAAGGCCAAGACCCACGGCGTGGCGATCAGCGACATCTTCGACACCCTGCAGATTTACTTGGGTTCGCTGTATGCCAACGACTTCAACCGCTTTGGCCGGACCTACCAGGTCAACGTGCAGGCTGACCAGCAATTCCGCCTGGATGAAGACCAGATCGGTCAGTTGAAAGTGCGTAACAACAAAGGCGAGATGATTCCGTTGGCGACCTTCATCAAGGTCAGCGACACCTCGGGCCCGGACCGCGTGATGCACTACAACGGCTTTATCACCGCTGAAATCAACGGCAACGCCGCACCGGGCTACAGCTCCGGCCAGGCTCAGGCGGCGATTGAAAAACTGCTGAAAGAGGAATTGCCCAATGGCATGACCTACGAGTGGACCGACCTGACTTATCAGCAAATCCTCTCGGGCAACACTGCGCTGTTCGTGTTCCCGCTCTGCGTACTGCTGGCGTTCCTGGTACTGGCCGCGCAATACGAAAGCTGGAGCCTGCCGTTGGCAGTGATCCTGATCGTACCGATGACACTGCTGTCGGCCATTACCGGGGTGATCATCTCGGGCGGCGACAACAACATCTTCACCCAGATCGGCCTGATCGTACTGGTGGGCCTGGCCTGTAAGAACGCGATTCTGATCGTCGAGTTTGCCAAGGATAAACAAGCGGAGGGTCTCGACCCACTGGCTGCGGTATTGGAAGCCTGCCGTCTGCGTCTGCGGCCAATCCTGATGACCTCGTTCGCCTTCATCATGGGTGTGGTGCCACTGGTGTTGTCCAGCGGTGCAGGTGCCGAGATGCGTCATGCCATGGGCGTGGCGGTGTTCTCCGGCATGATCGGGGTGACCTTCTTCGGCCTGTTGCTGACGCCAGTGTTCTACGTACTGATCCGTCGCTATGTGGAACGCGGCGAAGCGCGCAAAGCGGCCAAGGCCTTGAAGCTGGAGACACAGCAATGAGCATGAAAGTATTTTTGCCGAGCTTGCTGGTACTGGCGCTGAGCGCCTGTGCCGTGGGTCCGGACTACAAGACCGAGAAACTGGAGGCGGCCAATATCACGGCCGCCGCCGACACCAAGAGTTATGACCATGCCAAGTACGAAGGCATCTGGTGGCAGCAGTTCGACGATCCGACCCTTAACCAACTGGTGACCCAGTCGTTGAGCGGTAACCGTGACCTGCGTGTAGCGTTCGCCCGTCTGCGGGCGGCACGGGCCATCCGTGATGACGTTGCCACCGACATCATGCCGGTGGTGACTTCGCGGGCCAGCAGCGATGTGGGCAAAGGCCAGATCCCGGGTCAGACCACCAAGCGTGTGAACAGCGAGCGCTACGACCTCGGCCTGGACATGGCCTGGGAAGTGGATTTGTTCGGCCGCATTCGCCGCAACCTGGAAGCCAGTGACGCTGACCAACAGGTCGCTGAAGCCGACCTGTACCAACTGCAAGTCACCATGATTGCCGAATTGGTGGATGCCTACGGTCAACTGCGCGGCGCCCAACTGCGTGAACGCATCGCCCTGGACAACCTGAAGAACCAACAGGAATCGCGCACCATCACCGTCAGCCTGCGGGATGCCGGTGTGGGTGATCAGCTCGATGTGGAACGCGCCGACGCCCGCCTGGCGGCCGTTGAAGCCAGCGTGCCGCAACTGCAGGCCGAGCAAGTGCGCGAGCGCAACCGCATCGCCACCCTCCTCGGCCAGCGCCCTGACAAGCTGACCGTGGACCTGAGCCCGAAAGACCTGCCGGCGATCGCCAAGGCATTGCCGATTGGCGATCCAGGGCAGTTGCTGCAACGTCGCCCGGACATCCTCAGCGCCGAGCGCAAACTGGCTGCCGCCACCGCGCGCATCGGCGTGGCCAAGGCCGACCTGTTCCCACGGGTCAGCCTCAGCGGCTTCCTTGGCTTTACCGCCGGGCGTGGTTCGCAGATCGGCTCAGCGGCCGCCAACGCGTGGTCCCTCGGCCCAAGCATTACCTGGGCCGCATTTGACTTGGGCAGCGTGCGCGCTCGTTTGCGCGGCGCAAATGCCGAGGCCGATGGCGCCCTGGCGACCTATGAGCAGCAAGTGTTGCTCGCGCTGGAAGAATCGGAAAATGCCTTCAGTGATTACGGCAAGCGCCAACAACGTCTGGTTTCGCTGATCCGTCAAAGCGAATCCAGCCGCGCCGCCGCCGACCTCGCCGCAATCCGTTACCGCGAAGGCACCGTGGACTTCCTGGTACTGCTCGACGCCCAACGCGAACGCCTGGCCGCCGAAGACTCCCAGGCCCAGGCCGAAGTGGATTTGTATCGCGGCATCGTTGCGATCTACAAGGCACTGGGCGGTGGCTGGCAGCCGGATACGGTGGTGGCCAGCGCCAAGTGATGTAAAGAGCTCCTTTGGTTGGTCGCATCCAGCCAATTTTTAGCCCTGCGGTCCATTCGGTCGCGGGGCTTTTTTTTGGCTAATCAAGCGTCCTGCTGATCATCATTGAGAATCAGGCTACGGTAATGCCCCGGATTTGATCCCGCCCACTTACGGAATGCCTTGTAAAACGAACTGGTATCGGCGAAACCCAACCGCGCGGCGATTTCAGCAAAGCTGATCTGCGGTTCAGCCAACCACATGATGGACAGCTCCTTGCGCACACCATCCTTGAGCCCCTGATAGGTTTGCCCTTCTTCCGCCAGGCGGCGGCGCAAGGTGGAGGCAGAGATACACAAAGTGGCCGCAAGGCCGTCGGTCTCCGGCCAGGTCTCGGGAGGCATTTGGCGCAAATCGTGTTTGATCCGGTTGGCCAGGCTGTCAGGGTCGCGGTATTTGACCAGGATATTGGCGGGCGCATGGGCCAGAAAGCGTTTGAGTTCCTCAACGCTGCGCTTGATCGGCAGGTCGAGGCAGTCGGCAGAAAAGATCATGCGGGTACGTGGCCGATCAAAACGCAGGTTGTCGGAAAACATCACTCGGTAATCGTCGCAAAAGTCCGGCTGTGAACAACGCAATTCAATGGCCAGGATCGGAATGCGTCGCCCCGCCAGCCAGCACGCCACGCCGTGGACAATCATCCAATAGGTAAAGTAGGTGAACGCTCGATTGGGTTCAGCGTCAGGCTCAAGCAACACAATCTCCGCCAGGCTTTGCTGGCGCACCAGTTGCGCCGGCATGCGCTGCAACATCAGTGACAGAAACCCCAGCCCGGTTTCCAGACCACCGGCCAGCGTCGGTTGCGCCATAGCGACGCGGCAGAGAAACGCCAGGCTGCCGGACTTGAGCGTGCGCGGGTCCATGCCAAAAAATTCATCGTCCATGCACCGCGCCAGCCATCGCCACAACCGTGCGTACGCCATCGCTGGCACACGGGCATCGGGTTGCACCAGCCATGCCGGATCAATACCGACCTTGCTCAATACTTCGGCAATCGCCATGCCGGGCACGTAGCTTTGCAGCAAGGCCTCACGCACGAGATGGATGGAGATGGTGTCTTTTTCCGCCATGGGAATGGGCTATTCAACTGTGCATGAACGAGGCGAGCATCATAAGGGCGGTTGCGCTTCGCCACCACCGTTCAGCCGTAGTTCAGCAAAGGTCAATATTTCTTGTTTAGCAATGAGTATCATTATGTTACAAATTAGCACCCTCTCCAGTCTTGATGCGGTGCCGAATGCTTGTTCCCTTTTTAATCATGTTGCGCGAAGGCATTGAAGCCGCATTGATCGTTGGCATCATCGCCAGTTACCTGCAACAGACCGGTAGAGGCCAATGGATGCCCGCCGTATGGATCGGCGTGTTTCTCGCGGCGGCCCTGGCCCTGCTGGTGGGCGGTGGCCTGGAGCTGGTCAGCGCGGAATTCCCGCAAAAACAACAGGAACTCTTCGAAGGCGTCGTCGGCCTGATCGCCGTGGGTATCCTCAGTTCCATGGTGTTCTGGATGCGCAAGGTGGCGCGCTCCATCAAGCACAGCCTGCATGAATCCCTCGACCACGCACTGGCCGGCTCCAAACACCAGGTGTTCGCGCTGATCGCCATGGTGTTTTTCGCAGTCGCCCGTGAAGGCCTGGAAACAGTGTTCTTCCTGCTGGCCGTGTTCCAGCAGAGCGAAGGCCCCGGTGCGCCGATCGGCGCCCTGCTCGGCCTGATCCTGGCGATTGTGGTCGGTTTCCTGATCTATTCCGGCAGCATGCGCCTGAACCTCGGCGCGTTCTTCCGCTGGACCGGCCTGTTCATCCTCGTGGTCGCCGCCGGCATCCTCGCCAACTCGGTGCAGGCACTGCATGAAGCCGGTGTGTGGAACCACCTGCAAACCGTGTTGTTTGACTTCAGCGCCGCGCTACCGATGGACAGCCCGCTGGGCTCGGTGCTGGCGGGCATGTTCGGTTACCAGGAGGCACCGACGGTCAGCACCCTGGGCGCTTATCTGATTTATCTGGTGGTGGCCCTGGTGATGTTCTTCCTGCCCTCGGCCCCCGCCAAACCTGTTGCCAAACCTTCTTCCGCCTCCAGTCAGTAAGGGCCCTCTCTTGTCCAACCCAACCCCTCAACCGACCCCGCCCTCCCGCGCCTTGCGCTGGGCGGTGGCCGGCTCGGTGGTCGTGATGATCGCCGCCGGTGGCCTGTTCTACTACGCCTCACAGCTGGCCGCTGCCAAGCGCCAGATCAACCACAACGAAATCGCCGTGACTATCCACGGGCACGCTTGCGAACCCAACGAGCTGACCGTACCTGCCGGGCGCGCGAGCTTTCGTATCATCAACCGTTCCGACCGGGCGGTGGAATGGGAAATCCTCGACGGTGTACTGGTGATCGAGGAGCGGGAAAACATCGCGCCCGGCTTGAGCC
>NZ_JBOICG010000159.1:0-20773 GCF_050739995.1 Pseudomonas sp.
TGCTTGCCAGCACTCCAAATAGCGCTACCGCCACTATCAAAATCCGCATGTCGTTCCCTCTTTGGTTTGGCGGGACTGTAACACTGAGGGGCGGATGCAAAAAGCCCAGCGCGGGGCTGGGCTACTTCAACGACAGCTTTCGGCCAAAAGTGGACATTCATATAGAACCTTTGCCCTCTCTCACGGGGGCGGCGCCTCAGCAACTATCACAACGGGGCCTCCTCCAACGCGCGGAAAATACGTATGCCAGTGAGGCAATGTAGAGGTAAGAGTTGAGTACCGATGCGGATATGGCAAAAGCAATCGCCGGCTTGAGCACAATATCCGCCATGCCAAGCCCATAGGCGGTCATCGCATTTATCACAGCCGCGGCACCAATGAAGGCTGAATAGAAAAACGAGGCTGTTTTGCCGAATTATTTGTCCTTTCGCCGAACACTCTCGAAAACTGCCGCAGAAATATAGGCGGCCAAAAATAGACTCGGCATCCCCAAAAGAAACAGTTTTTCATACATGCTGGCCGCTTCCCTGCTATCCACGATGCATCAAGCTTAGTCCACCAAGTGTTTGGGTGAACGGCCAGTTTGTTCACTCTGAATATAGGCCAGCGACGTATGCTTTGGGTCGTTTTTTGCCTGTGACGACGGGCTGAAACCGACCCAAAGTAGCCGTTCACTAACAGCCAAAAATGGCCGTTCGAAGCTGTCTACGGAACCAGAGACCGCTCACAATTCGCATCGGTACTCCCCACACCTCAAATAAAAAGATCTAACGACTCACTTCTCATTTATTAAGTTCATCTGATTCAGAACGACTACCAAGCTTTGATGATTTCATTTAAATACCGCCGCTCACAATAAAAAAGAAAGCTAAAAGCGCTAAAAATTGGAGTAAGCAAAAGGCCGCCAAAATTAACCAGTGAAGCTTGCGAGAAAATAATAGAACCAGTATGGTTGATGTCAATAACGCACATGGAAGCACGATACAGGTGTAGAACTGTCCGGGCGTCGGATAACCCGCTACCTTTTGCATAATAACTCCAGAGTAAAGGTTTACTCCCAAAAAAATAACCAGCGCCCAAATCGTTAGACAAACACCAAACAGAATTCTCATCTTCCTCATTGAACGCCCTCGACTCTAGAACCGCTTCCAGCTTAGTAGATATCTGAATGTCTGCTTCTGGCCGGCTGCAGATGCTCGCAAGTAAAGGCTGCGATAATGACTGTAACCGCGACGTATGGTTTTACGTAAACTGGTCCCAGCGTCCGCCATTGGGTTTGGAGAATTTCATGCGTGACATTATCGACGGCTTTCTACGTTTTCAACGCGAGGTCTATCCGCAACGCGTTGAGCTTTTCAAGCAGCTCGCTACAACACAAAATCCCAAGGTGTTGTTTGTTACCTGCTCCGACAGTCGTGTAGTGCCCGAGCTCCTCACGCAGCGCGAACCGGGTGAATTGTTCGTGATACGCAACGCTGGCAACATTGTGCCGTCGTATGGACCCGAGCCTGGTGGCGTGTCAGCTACCGTCGAATACGCAGTCGCAGTCCTTGGTGTGCAAGACATAGTGATCTGCGGCCATTCAGATTGCGGAGCGATGGGCGCGATTTCGCGTTGCATATGTCTGGATCACCTCCCAGCGGTCGCTAACTGGCTACGTCACGCAGATGTCGCGAAAGCAATCAATGCGGCGCATGTGTTCGACACGCCCCGTGAGAAGCTTGATGGCCTCGTGCGAGAAAACGTGATAGCACAGCTAGCGAACCTGCGTACACATCCATCGGTGGACCTTGCGCTTGAGCAGGGGCGTATGAATCTACATGGGTGGGTTTACGACATCGAGGCGGGTGGTATCGATGCGCTGGATGGCGCGACACGTCAATTCGTTTCGCTTGCGGATTCGCCAAGCACCGTCGCGATCGCTGCGGGCAAAGGTAGGCAGTTATAATGGCGACAGACAAAATGAAGGTGAGTTAATTGCTTCCGCAGCCCTTCTCGAATCTTCGGTTTTCACACTGAAGCTGTACGTCTAGAAGGAGCAACGGTTAAGAAAACCCCTAATCGAACTCACTTGATCGTGGGGTTATCGGGTAGGTTTGACTATCTCACCGACACGACGGTAAATCGTTTCGGTTATGCGTTTATCTGTATGCCCTAGCAATCTGCTGGCATGCCCAAGATCTTCAATTTCGCTGGCTGCCTTAGGCCGGATATCCCGGAACTGGAACTGTCGGATGCTCGAGGCGAGTTGTAAATCTTCGTGTTCTAAAGCTTTCGCAACGGCGATATTTCTCGCGTCGTCAAATCGCAAACGCAGCATGGGGGCGGTTACGCGGCGCCCGTCCTCCGTGACGATCAAGTACGGATTTTGGACCGCTCGCGCCTTTCTTTGTGCTAGCAGCTTTTCTATTAGCTCGCCCAAACCATTAGAGATCTTGCCTGCATCTAGCTGGATGCGGAGCTTTTTCGACGTCTTGCCTTGGGCAACCTGGAGAAAACTCTCGGTTACATCCGTAGCGCGCATGGACAGAACATCTGCAGGGCGTTGGCCAGTTAGATAGGCTAGGTCCATGGCATCCTTAAGCTCTGAAACAGCGGCGCCGTAGACGGCATTCCAGATCGTAGCATCAGCGTAAAAGTCACGTGGTGTCTCTTTGTTTTTGCGGACTCCAGAGGCTGGATTCTCTCTGTCAGTGATACCCCATTCCCGGGCGATGTTATAGACATGAGAGAGCAATGATATCTCGCGGTTTGCCCGGGCCTTACCAGTCCGTTTGTCGCGGTACTGGGCTATCACCTGCGGTGTCACAGCATTAATCGGCGCATCATTGAATGCTTTTCTGAGTTGCGTAAGTGAAAGCAAGTTGTCCTGCTGGGTTCGAGGTTTTTTTCCTGGAATGATCTCGGCTTAGTATCGGTCAAAAACTTTCCCAAGCAGGGTGTTCTGTTGCGGAGTTGGCTTGTAATCAAGCTTCGCCCATTCCACCTTTGCGACATCTAGGTCGGTACCAAGAGGATTTCTTTCCGTTTACCTTGATCATCTCTTCCGTCGTAGTAATAGCCGACCCATTCAACGCCGCTCTTCAGCGACCGAACCCGCCTTATCATGCGAGGTGGTAGATCTCGATTTGCCGCCTTTCGTGGTCGCATATTCACCCCACGCGCGAGAGATCGAGCGACCAGACTTCAGCCGCAATATTTTCAGACGAAGGCTTTACACCAGATAGCTTCATTCGGGCATAGACGCGGCCGACAACGGGGCGGCGTGAACCCGTGAGCATATATTTCCAGCCATTTCGATTGAGCCAGTCGAGTTGCATTGAAGGTCGTTGATACCCGGTGATTGCGACGAGCTCGTCCTCGGCAAGAGTTTCGCTATGAATTTCCATGCTGTTCCTTTGCTGCATTTCTTCTGTATTTGGAGGGGGGCTGCCTGCATCGTCTGCGGCGTTTCAGCGATGATGTTGCTGTTCGGCGCGGGCCTGTCGATCTGGACAGCGGGCGCCCAGGGTGCCTGACCGCGATGGCCAGCGCCGATGTCTCCATCGGCTTGTGCGAACGCTAGGTGGCCAAGCGGCTCGACCTGAGCGAGGCCGAGCCAAAGGCATGAGCCGGGCAGGCCGGCTGGGGCGTCGATTTCACGGGGCCCCCCTAAGGGCCGCCCCCTACACGGGTTATGGAACTCGCGGATTCTCTCTAGCTGAAACCTTTGCAGGGATGTCCGTCTTTCCAAAGGGATGGGGTAAGGCATGGCACTAGGATGCTGGCTCGACCACCGGGCCGGGCAGAAAATCGCCGGGGACCCTGGGGACTTTCAAAGGGTACGGGGTCGGAAACCCGCGGGATCGTGTTAGTGGGAGGCCCGCCAGCTTACTGAAATTTCAATCCACTGAAATCTTGAAAGGATTCATTGAAAAACCGCTGAAAAGGAGGGCTTATGAGCACAGCTACCTACCTGTCAAAGAGCGCTTTCGCTGCGTATATCGGTCGATCACCGAGCTACATCACCTGGCTGAAAGAGAACGGCCGCCTGGTGCTGTCACCCAATGGCAAGCAGGTCGACGTGCTGGCGACTGAAGCGTTGATCCGCGATACCGCCGACCCGAGCAAGGCTGCCGTCGCTGCTCGCCACCAACAGGATCGGCTTCAGCGTGATGTGTACAGTCACGTCGCAGCCCAATCCGAGCCGACTAACATGGCTGCGCCGCTGCCCGTTGATCCCGCGCAAGGGCAGACGCCGGATTTTCAGAAAGCACGTGCGCATCGTGATGCATTACCTGGCGCGGATGGCTGAGATGGAGTTTCGCAAAGCGCAGGGCGAACTGGTGGAAATCAGTTTTGTGCAGAAAGCAGCTTATGAAACGGCGCGCTCGCTCAATCAGTCGTTGATGAGCATGTCGCCGCAATTGGCACCACAGCTCGCTGCGCTATCGGACCCTTGGGAAGTGGAACGACAGCTGACCGCTGCTTTGCGTCAACGGCTCAACGAAACGGCTCAGGTATCCAGTGACGACTTCGGGATTGAGCTAGAAAGGCGTTGATTTGGTCGTGGTTTTTTGTACTACCACTAGCAACATATGGCTGATTTAGATAAAGGGGCGGGACCGTACCAGAAATGCCTAAACACCTTCACCCAGCCATGGCTGAGTGAGGGTGTTTTCAACGCTACCTGATCAGTAGTCCCAGATAGCCGGGATCCAGCGGAAAGCCTCTCCATTGAGGGCAACGCGGCCGACCGAAGGGAAGGGCAGGTGCGTGGCGACAAACAGTTCACCACTGGCCGCCGCTTCCTGCAGCAGGCGCACGCGCACGCGCACCGCTTCATCAGGGTCGTGCTCGAAGCCGTTGTGCCAGTCCGGGTGGTCGAAGGCCACCGGGAACAGGGCATCGCCGGCGAAGGTCAGGCGTTCGTCACCGGAGGTCACGTAGACCACGCAGTGGCCCGGGGTGTGGCCTCCGGTGAGTTTGGCGACCACGCCGGGGGCGACGTTGAGCTCGTCTTCGAAGATGTGCAATTTGCTTTGGTATTGCTGGATGAACGCATTGGCGGTGGAGCGCAGCACGTCCGGCACCGGCGCGGGCATGTCGGTGCTGGTGAAGTCCGGCGAGGTCCAGAAGTCGACTTCGGTGGCGGTGACGTGGATGCGCACGTCGTCGCGCAAGCGGTTTTTCACCGTGTCGACGAGCAGGCCGCCGATGTGGTCCATGTGCATGTGGGTGATGACGATATCGGTGACGTCTGCGAGGTCGATGCCGGCCGCCGCGAGGCGTTTGGGAAACTGCCCGGCACGGGGAAAACCGGGGAATTGACCGCCGAGTCCGGCGTCGACGAGGATGACTTGCTCACCACTGCGTACCACCAGGACATTGAGTGCCCAGTCAAACGCGTCGGGGCCCAGATACATCTCTTTGAACCACGCAGCGCGATCGGCGGGATCGGCGTTGGTTGACATGGTCTGGGTCGGTAGCGGCAGGACGCCGTCACTGATTACCATCACGTCGATGTTGCCGAGGCGCAGGGCGTAGCGCGATGGCACCAGCTCTTCAGTCGGTGTTTGCAGGGTGGCATTGTGGGCGGTGAAGGAATCCAGATGCATGGTCATGGTGTTCTCCTTTTTCTCAGGCAAGACATCGGTTCTTGGACACTGGGGCGAGATCAGGCCACCGGAATCATCGGGTCGGCAGCGGCGAGGGCGGTGCGACGGTCAGCGGCCGGCGGGTAGATCCACACGCTGTTGATTTGCGTCTTCAGTTCTTTGGCTTCGGCTTTCACCAGCTTCAGTTGGCGATCCCAACCTTCGGTGTACACCGCGCCCCAAGCACCCAAATCGAGGCAGGTCACGTACTTCGGTTGACGGTAGGTGGTCGGTGCCACGCCGAGCAGATCGGCAACGGCGTTGTTGCCGGCGTGACGACCGAGGCTGATCGCATGCTGGCAGGACATCACCGAGATGTTGCCGACGTCGTCGGTGGCAGCGCGGGCAACATCGCCGGCTGCGAACACGTGCTCGAGCCCTTGCACTTTGAGATTGGCGTCAACGTGCAGACGGCCCTGGCCATCGCGCTCGGCATTGAGCTGTTCAGTCAGTGGGCTGGCTCGGAAACCCACGGTCCAGATCACGGTATTGCTCTCGATGTGGCGGCCGTCGGCGAGGGTGACGCCGTTGGCATCGACGGCGGCAACGCTGGCGTCGACGATCCATTCGATACCCAGTTCTTTTGATGCTTCGATGATGGACGGACGGATGCCCTCGCCCATGGTCGCGGCGACGTCTTTGCTGCGATCAACGATGATCACCCGCACGTCTTGCTCTTTGCCGTGAATGGCTCGCAGACGGCTCGGTATTTCGGTCGCGGTTTCGATACCGGTGAAACCGCCGCCAGCGATCACTACAGTGTTGCGCGCGGCGCTGGCCGGTTGGCTGGCCAGCGAGTGCAGGTGGCGTTCCAGGCGTGCCGCCGACTCGATTTGGTCGACATCGAACGCATGCTCTTTCAGGCCCGGCACCGGCGGACGCGCCAGTTGACTGCCGCTGGCCAACACTAGGCGATCGTAAGTCAGCTCGCCCGGACGACCGGCCTCATCGCGATAACCGACACGCCGTGCCTGGACGTCAATGCTCTCGGCGGTGCCTTTGACGAAACGCACACCCACGGCAGCAAGCAGCGCATTCAGCGGTGCGTACATGCTGTGGACATCGGGTTCGTAGAAACGCGGACGGATGCGCAGTTCGGCTTGCGGCGCGAGCAGTGTGATCTCCACGTCGTGGCGGTCATGCATATCCAGCAAACGCGCGGCGCTCAACGTGCTCCATAGCCCGCCGAACCCTGCACCGATCACCAATAATTGCTGTTTCATAATGTGCTCCTTGACGCTGATGGATGGATAAACCCGGGTCGTTTCGACCTTGGCGTGACGATCACTGGCCGCCGCAAACTGCTTGCCGTACTGAATGGCACTTAATCGCCTGCTGTCGAAATCAATGCTATGGCGTGGGCGCTGCGCGTGCAGTTGTCCATCCGTGTATGCGGATTACGCATGGGTCGAAGGGAGGTATACGAAAGTATCGGGCAGCTTCTACACGGGAGGTGTCTGGTTCAGGGCCGTGTCGATGTAGTTGAGCAAGTCTTCGGGCGGGAAGGGTTTGGGCAAGCAAGCGATAACGCCGGGCGCGTCGGTGTGGAATTCATCGGGATGGGCGGTGACGAAAATCACCGGGATGCGCCAGCCTTGCCCGCGTAATGCTTCGTGCAGTTGCGGGCCGTTCATACCGGGCATCTGGATATCGGAGATCAGGCAGTGTGTCTGTGCCGAACCTTTTGACTCAAGGAATGCCTGCGCGCCCGGATAGGTGAAGACCTGATAACCGAAGGCGCGAAGCAAACCCGCGAGCGCATTGCGAATGGCCTCGTCGTCGTCAACCACCGCAATGACAACCTTGTGCTGCATAGGGCTCCCTGGCCGGACGGGCACGCATGGCGACTCCTGTCGTTCTTGCACCATACGCCGTCGGCACCGGCGCAAAACTATACCTAGGTATAGTCCGTCGAGACTTTTTGAGCGTCAGCGATTTTCAGCATCAGCCTTCGCGGCTGAAGCGGCTGCGGTAGTCGCGCGGTGAAATCGACAGGTGACGCTGGAAGCAGGCGCGCAACCGCTCTTCATCACCGAAGCCGCAAAGGCGCGCCACTTTGTCGATGGTGTGCGCCGAGTTCTCCAGCATGCGCCTGGCCGCTTCGAGGCGGAACAGTTCGATGGCTTTGGACGGCGTGCGCCCGGTGCTCTGTTTGTAGACCCGGGTGAAATTGCGCAGGCTCATTTTCGCCTGTTCGGCGAGTCGCTCGACAGTCAGTTTCGGATCATCGAGGTGATCGATCAGCCACAAGTGCAACGGGTCGAACAGGGGGCTGTCCTGCACCTGCGATTGCAGCAGTGTGCTGTATTGCGCCTGACCACCTGGGCGCTTGAGGTACACCACCAACTCGCGGGCAACCTGCAACGCCACCTCGCGGCCGTAATCAGCCTCAACCAGCGCCAAGGCCAGATCGATACCGGCCGTGACCCCCGCCGAGGTCCAGACCTTGCCCTGTTGTATGAAGATCGCATCGGCATCCACGTCGATCGCCGGGAAACGCTCGCGCAGGTTGTCGCACATGGCCCAGTGCGTGGCAGCGCGGCAACCGTCGAGCAAACCGGCCTGAGCCAGCAGGAAAGCGCCGCTGCACACCGACACTACCCGCCGCGCGATAGGGGCATTACGCCGCAACCACGCGGTAAGTTCGGCGTGTTCGTCGAGGGTCTGGCAGATATCGGGTGCGCCGGGTACGACGAGGGTGTCCAGCGCGGCAATGTCCAATTCGCGCAGTGCTCGCGTGTCCACGGCCAAACCTTCAACGGTATTGATCAAACCACCCTCAAGGCTGGCGGTGTGTAACCGATAACCGGGTTGGCATCTTTCGGCCCAGGTTTTGCTCGCGGCCCAGAACACCGTTTGCGCGCCACTGAGGTCGAGCAGGCTCATTCGCGGGTAGGCAATAAACACCACGTCGCGCGGTTCGGGTGCAACGGTGAGGGGCTGCTCGGGAATGCTGGACATTGAAATCCTGTCTGTTCAAACGGCTGAAGAAGGAGGGGAGAAGGCATGGCCGATTTTCAGGGGTTTCTGGCCTGTCGGCAATGCGGGCCGACTGCTAGCCTGCTGCGCGACCGTTTGGCTGGCTTCTGGCTGCGTTCGCCATCATGGACTAGATTTATTCACCTGCACATCGCACGCGTTGCGATCTCGCCGAGGACTCACGATGACTCTGTGGTCGCATTCCAGCTCCAGCGCAACCCCGCCCGTGCTGAGGGAACCGGTGGTTTATGTGGTCGACGACGACGCCTCCATGCGTCAGGCCCTCGACGGTTTGCTGCGTTCGATCGGCCTGCAGGTGCAGACCTTCGAAACTTCCCGGGATTTCCTCGCTTCGGCCGAACGCGACGTACCCGGTTGCCTGGTGCTCGATGTGCGCTTGCGTGGCGAAAGCGGCCTGAGTTTTCAGGAGCAGATGGAAAAAAACAGTCTGCGCATTCCCGTCGTGTTCATTACCGGCCACGGCGATATCGCCATGAGCGTGAAGGCGATGAAGGCCGGCGCCGTGGATTTCCTGGCCAAGCCATTTCGTGATCAGGACATGCTCGACGCGGTGGCCAGTGCCTTGGCCCGCGACAGTGCGCGGCTGCTCGCCGAACAATCCGGCGCGGCGTTGCGCCAAGCCTACGAAACATTGACGGCACGTGAGCGCGAAGTGCTTGGTTTCGTCATTGGCGGCCTGATGAACAAGCAGATTGCCGCGCAACTCAACCTCAGCGAAGTGACGGTGAAAGTTCATCGCGGGCAGGTCATGAGGAAACTTGCTGTACGTTCGGTCGCCGATCTGGTGCGTATCGCCGAATCGCTGGGCATCGAGCCGGCTCGGCTGACAAGCTGAACTGAGACGGCGCGGATCATTCACCGCGTGGCAGAAATCCCTTTTACGGTGTCGACTCCAATGGCCAGCAAACAACAGATTTTGTGGGACGACGGCGAGCGATTGTTCTCCCGCAAACGAGGACAAGGGGAGGGCAGTGCCAGCGTGCTGATAATGCATCCGGCAAGCGCTCATCCGTTGCCTGCAACCCTCGCCAGGCTGGCGCATGAATACAGCCTCAAAGACGCTCTGCACAATGAATGGGCGCTGCAACCGCAAGCCCTTGAACGCGCGGGCGGAACCGCGCACTTGCTATTCGACGACCCCGGCGGCGAGCCGCTGTCGCGTTTGCTGATCGCGCCGCTGGACACTGAAACCTGCTTGTTGCACGCGATCAACATAGCCGTGGCGCTTGGCCGTTTGCACCTGTGCGGGTTGGTGCACAAGGATCTCAAACCGCAGCACATTCTGGTCAATTGCCAGGACGGCCGGGCTCGTTTGATGGGGTTTGGTCTGGCCTCGCGACTGCCGCGCGAACGTCAGGCGCCTGCGCCGCCAGAAACCATTGCAGGCACCCTGGCCTACATGGCGCCCGAACAAACCGGTCGGATGAATCGTTCGATTGATTCGCGCAGTGATTTGTATGCCTTTGGAGTGACGCTGTACCAGATGCTCACCGGCTCGCTGCCGTTCAACGCCAACGACCCGATGGAGTGGGTGCATTGCCACATTGCACGGCAACCGATGCCTGCATGCGAACGCGTGGCCACGGTGCCGCTGATGCTCTCGCGGGTGGTCATGAAGCTGCTCGCCAAGACGGCCGAAGCGCGCTACCAAACCGCCGCCGGCGTCGAACATGACTTGCGTCGTTGTCTGGGCGACTGGCGTCGTGCGCGGCGGATTGATGTGTTCACGTTAAACGAGCAGGGCGCGATCGATCGCTTGCTGATCCCGGAAAAACTCTACGGTCGTGAGCGCGAAGTGCAGACCCTGCTCGACGCTTTCGCCCAGGTGGTGCAGACCCCTTCTCCGAAGCTGGTGTTGGTGTCCGGCTACTCCGGCATTGGCAAGTCCTCGGTGGTCAGTGAATTGCACAAAGTGCTGGTACCGTCGCGGGGATTGTTCGCCGCCGGCAAGTTCGATCAGTACAAGCGCGACATCCCCTATGCGACGCTGGTCCAGGCCTTTCAAGGATTGGTGCGAATGCTGCTGGGCAAGCGTCGCGAGGTACTCGCTGACTGGCGCGCGGCGTTGTTGCAAGCACTTTCACCTAATGCACGGCTGATGACCGAGCTGATCCCGGAACTCAAGTTGATTATCGGTGAGCCGCCAGCGGTACCGGAGCTTGAACCGCAGCAGGCCCAGCAGCGCTTCATGGGGGTGTTGCAGCGTTTTATCGGCGTGTTTGCTCGCCCGGAACATCCGTTGACGCTGTTTCTCGATGACCTGCAATGGCTGGATGCGGCGACGCTCGATCTGCTGGAAGATTTGCTGACCCGCTCGGAGCTTGGGCATCTGCTGCTGGTGGGCGCCTACCGCAATAACGAGGTCGATGCCGACCACCCGCTCAGCGGCAAACTCAAGGCGCTGCGCAATGACGGCGTGCACATCGATGAGATCCGCCTGACCTCGCTGGCCGGCGCGCACATCGAACAGTTGATCGCCGAATCCCTGCACTGCCCACCCGCGAGCATCGTTGCCCTGGCGCGGATGGTGCTTGAAAAGACCGGCGGCAATCCGTTTTTCGTCATCCAGTTTCTTCACGCGTTGGCCGAAGAACATTTGCTGATTTACGACCATCAATTCAACCGTTGGCGCTGGGATCTGGCACTGATCAACGCCAAGGGCTATACCGATAACGTGGTGGAGCTGATGGTTGGCAAACTGGCGCGTCTGCCGTTGGACACGCGTCAGGCCCTGCAACAATTGGCCTGCCTGGGCAACGTGGCGCGCATTGACACTCTGGCCACCGTGCTCGACCTGCCGACGGCGCGGGTGCACGCGGCGCTGTGGGCGGCGGTGCACCAGGAATTGGTGGAACTTCACGACGGCGCCTGTGCGTTTGCCCACGACCGTATTCACGAAGCGGCATACTCACTGACCGCGGAAAACGAACGTGCGCAAACCCATCTGCGCATCGGCCGTTTGCTCGCCCTACAGACGCCGGCGGAGGGGCGTGAAGATGCGATCTTCGAAATCGTCGGTCAACTCAATCGCGGCGCCAGCCTGATCAGCGCCCGGGCCGAACGCGAACAGCTGGCCGAATTCAACCTGCTTGCCGGCCAGCGAGCCAAGGCTTCGACCGCTTACACCTCAGCGTTGAGCTACTTGGGCGTGGGCGTGGCGTTGCTCGGCGAACACGATGATGACAGTCGCCATGAGCTGGGTTTCGCTCTGGAGCTGAATCGCGCCGAGTGCGAATTTCTCATCGGGCAACTGGCGCTGGCCGATGCGCGCCTGACTGCACTGGCGAAGCGCGTCTTGACCACGGTAGAGCGCGCGGCAGTCACTTGTCTGTTGATGGATGTCTGCCTGCTGCTCGATCGCAGTGACCGCGCGGTGAATGTGTGCCTGACGTATTTGCGTCAGGTCGGCATCGACTGGACGGCGCATCCGAACGATCAGCAAGTGTGCGACGAATACCAACAGATCTGGAGGCAGTTGGGTGAACGCAGCATCGAGCAGTTGATCGACCTGCCGCTGATGGAGGATCCGGCCTCGCTGGTGACACTGGATGCGTTGAGCAAACTGTTGGCCCCGGCGTTGCAGTCCGATGCGAACCTCGCCTGCCTGACCATATGCAAAGCCGTCAGCCTGAGCCTGGAGCACGGTAATTGCGACGCCTCCTGTATGCTTTACGCCAATGTTGTGCGGGTTGCCGGGCGGCGCTTCGGCGATTATGCCAGCGGTTACCGCTTTGGCCGCTTGGGCTGCGATCTGGTCGACCGCTGTGGTCTTACGCAATACGAAGCGCGTACCTACCTGTGTTTTTCGATCTTCGTGGTGCGCTGGATGCGCCCGGTGCGCGAGTGCCGCGAATTGCTGCGGCGTGCGCTCAGCGCCGGCAACCGCACCGGCGATTTGCCCTATGCAGCCTACGCTGGCAATAGCCTGATTTCCGACTTGCTGTTCATTGGCGAGCCGCTGGCGGAAGTGCAGGTGCAGGCTGAAACGGGTCTGGCTTACGCGCAAAGAATTCGTTTCGGTCTGGTGATCAGTTTCATGAGTTGCCAACGGGCACTGATGCGCACGTTGCGAGGGCAGACCTCGGTGTTTGGCAGTTTCAATGATGAAGAGTTCGATGAGACACGCTTTGAGACCAACCTCGCCGCTCCGGACCTGGCCCTAGCTCGCGGCAAGTACTGGGTGCGCAAGTTGCAGGCGCGTTATCTGGCCGGGGATTACGCAGCGGCCGCCGACTGCGCGACGCAAGCCCGGGAACTGTTGTGGGTGATCTCCTCGTTTTTTGAAGAGGCCGAATATCACTTTTACGCAGCGTTAACGTTGGCTGCCCAAGGCGAAGCCGATACTGACCGACTGCAATGCTTGGGCGCGCACCACGATCAACTGCAAACCTGGGCGCAACAGTGTGCGGAAACCTTCGCCAGTCAGACGGCGCTGGTCGCTGCGGAAATCGCTCGGGTCACCGGGCAGTTGATCGAAGCCGAGATGCTGTACGAGCAAGCGATTCAGTTGGCCAAGGACAACGGCTTTGTGCATGTCGAAGCCTTGGCCAACGAACTCGCAGCGCGTTTCTACAATGCCCGTGGTTTGAGCAAAATAGCTCGCCTGTATCTGCAAGATGCGCGCTACGGTTACTTGCGCTGGGGGGCTGAGGGCAAGGTGCGGCAACTGGAGCGACAGCACCGTTATCTGCGCAATGAAGAGACGGCGCCCGGACCGACCACGACGATCACCACCCCGGTCGAGCATCTAGATCTGGCCACGGTACTCAAGGTGTCCCAGGCCGTTTCAAGCGAGATCGTGCTTGAGCGGTTGATCGAAATGGTCATGCGCACCGCCATCGAACAGGCCGGTGCCGAGCGTGGCCTGCTGATTCTGACCGAAGGCGAGGCGCCGTATATCGCCGCGAAGACCAGTGTTGGCGATGACAGCACGTTGCTGTGCCATGAGCCGGTGAGTTCATCGGTGCTGGCCGAATCAGTGCTCTACCAGACCCTGCGCACCGGTGAAAATCTGTGCCTGGACGATGCCGACGCCGATCCGGTATTTGCCGCTGACCTGTACATTCATCAACGCGGCGCTCGCTCGATCCTGTGCCTGCCGTTGATGAATCAGGGCCGGATTGCTGGGGCGCTATACTTGGAGAACAATCTGTCTGCGGGTGTGTTCAGTCCGGCGCGTATTGCCGTATTGCGACTGGTGGCTTCACAGGCGGCGATCTCGCTGGACAATGCACGGCTTTATCGTGACGTCGCCGAGCGCGAGGCGAGGATTCGCCGGCTGGTCGACGCTAACATCATCGGCATCATCGTCTGGAATGTCGAAGGCGAAATCATTGAGGCCAATGACGCGTTTCTGCGCATGGTCGGTTATGCGCGCGATGATCTGCTGTCAGGCAGAGTTCATTGGCGCGATATGACACCCTCGTCACTGCGCACGGAAAGTGAAGCGGCACTGGCGACCGCCATCCGCACCGGGCGGACCCAGCCGTTCGAAAAGGAATACATCTGCAAGGACGGCAGCCGCCTGCCGGTTATCGTCGGTCTGGCGGCGTTCGAAGCCAGCCAGTTGCAGGGCGTGGCGTTCGTCCTCGACCTTAGTGAACTCAAACAGGCCGAAGAACAAGTGCGCGAAGGCGAACGTCGTTATCGCCAGGTACAAGCGGAAGTGGCGCACGCCAACCGTGTGGCGACCATGGGCCAGTTGGCGGCGTCCATCGCCCATGAAGTCAATCAGCCGATCGCCGCCACAGTGACCAATGCCAACGCAGCTTTGCGCTGGCTCAGCGCAAAACCTTCAAACACCGACGAAGTCGAGAGAGGCCTCAGCCGCATCATCAACGACGGTAATCGCGCGGCCGACGTGCTCGGACGTATCCGCGCATTGATCCGCAAGACGCCACCCCAACGCCAAGCGGTCGACCTCAACGCGGTGGTTGGTGAGATGGTCGGATTTACCCGTGGTGAGGCAACACGTTACGGAGCGGTGGTTACCACACAACTTGTTAACGATTTACCCGCCGTACTGGTCGACCGGATCGAGTTGCAGCAGGTCTTGCTCAACCTGATCGTCAACGGTTTGGAGGCCATGGCTGTGACGGAAGAGGGCGAGCGTCGGTTAATCATTGTCAGCGAGTTCGTCGGTGTAGACGTACGAATGACCGTCAGCGACTCCGGACCGGGATTCGCTTGCGAGCGGGTGGAGGAAGTCTTCACCGCGTTCTACACCACCAAAACCACCGGGTTGGGGATGGGGTTGTCAATCTGCCAGACGATCATCGAAGCCCATGGCGGACGCTTGTGGGCCGAAGCGAACTCGCCGTGTGGGGCGCGGATGTTGTTTACGTTGCCCGTATGTGTAGAGAGATGAAAGTGATTTCAGAGCTGGTATTCGTTTTTTGAGCGGGGAGGGGAGCTTGGCAATATGGAGACTCGCATTCACGCCGTCGACAGTGATCTACAGCGTCATCCTTTCAATCGGAGTTAGCAGCGTTTAAATTGGTACATTGAGCGGCCGCTTTCGGCCAATAGCCGACATTCAGATCAGCCCATTGAGGAAATTACTCGGAGGTCCAAACGTTCCACCACTCGATCTCGCCGCGTCCTTAACCATCGATATCGCCGTTACGGATGGCCATCCTGATGGCTTGTGCTGTCGTTGTCACGCCCAGACGTCGGCGCGCTGAGCGCAGGTGATTTTCAACCGTACGCTCCGACAAACCGAGAGTTGCTGCAATATCCGCTTGCCGTCTTCCGGCAGCCGTCCATTCCATGACTTCGCGCTCTCGCGGGGAAAGGCTTTGTAACGCTTCGTCCAGTGGAGCCTCAAGCAACCGCCTAGCTGCGAAAAAAGCGGCCGTCGCAACCAGGCTTAGTCCCAAGCGAACCCGCGCGCTTCCATCCACCGATTCCCCCCCCAAGCTCATCGCGCCCTCAAGCCCCTGCGGGCCGAAAACTGGTACCTGCAACCCCTGAATCCCTGGGTCACCTGGAGAACGAATCACCCGGTAGCGCTCTTCTCCCTTGACCTGCTCTTTCTGCCAGAAGAAGGATTGCCGAGCATTCAGAAGGTGGCGAGTCACCGGACAATGTCGAACATAAGTCTCGGCATCCACCGATCGACCGTTATCGAACCAATCGCCTTCGACCCAGTAGATATGCTCAACCACTTCTTCACTTGCCGGCGATGCAGAAAACAACACGAATCGATCATAGCCGTAGGGTGTGGCAAAACCCCTGACGGCTTTCTTGATTGATTCAAGTGCTCGCGCCGTCTCTATCTCCAGAGCAGCTCGCATCGCTGACTCGGCCGCCCCGTCGCTCACTACGATGCGACCTCTTTCAACAATGCTTCAGCTGCCAACTTGCCCAGATTATTGCCTGCCAGTGGGCTGTCGCCGGTCAGCAACCTGCGGTCTTGGAGCGTTGCACCTGAAATATCCTGGTTGACGATCTCAACTCCCAGGGCTTTCAATTGCTCACCAAATTTCCAGGTCAAATGCCCAGGCATATAACCGATGTCGGGCGTTTTTGCGTCGAGACTGTCTGGAAATGCGCAGATCTTGTAGCCGTTGAAAATGTAGGAACCCCTCGACTCTCCAATACCCGCCGCGAGCATTGCTGCTGGGCCGTGACATAGGGAAATCACAAATTTGTCGTTGGTGATTGCCCAATGCAAAGCCGCTTTCACGTCGGCACTCTCCGGCAATCCAATCAGCGCGCCGTGTCCGCCGGGTATGAAAACCCCGATGTAATCCGAATCCTCGCCCAGTGCCTTTTCGACCACATCGGAAAGCTTCAAGGGTTTTTTGAACTGTTCGCGGTATTTGGCGTAGAAATTCTTTACCTCGGTATCTTCGGAAGGCATGGCCCAGAACTCAAACTTCACCGGATTGCCTGACACGGTCGCAACGTCGAACGCGAAACCGGCTTTGTCGAGGTGGTACATGGGTAGCAACGTCTCGACCGGGTGATTACCGGTGGAAAACATGGTGCCGTTGTCGGTCAGTAAATAGCGCTCGTCGGCGCCGATCAGCAATATCTTCCAGCGGCCACCTTGGTAAGGATTAGGGTAATCCGCGTCACTCAAATCAGATTTTGGCGAGGTAAATTGGCTTAGCGAGTATGGAGAGGGGAAAAAGGCATTGTCCTCTGCCTGATCCGGAGTGGGGCGCTTGTCGTCACTCTGCAAGGTAGTCATGGTTTTCTCCTACGAATGGGCCGATTGTCGAAATCAATGCTAATAGCGTGACGCAGGCCCAGCAATGAGGGTTTTCCCTCAAAGAAATTTTCCGCACCCATACAGTACGCCGATCGGCTGCTTTTGGCCGGAAGCCGTCTGTTACGGGTCAAGACCAGCGAGCGCTGAATAAACAGACCTGAGCTTTGGAATGAGGTGATCTGTCGACCCCAACTCCAGCTCCCTTGCAACCTGGTTGATAAATGCCCGGGCGTGCTCAAGCTCAAGGCCAATGATTTCAAAGGGCAGCCAATCATCATTCATGGCGTGCTCGTATGCCTCGATCACATACAACAGGTAATCGCCTTCAGGAGTATCTCGAAAGGCTCTGTGCATCGTTGGAGAACAGAGGCGCGCGCTCAACTCCACTATCTGCGCCGATCCGGGAGTGTCTGGATATTGCCAGCGCGGGGATGCTGAAAGCTCTCTTGTTTCAGTGATTAAATGAGCGGTAATTAAGGGATTCCAAATCATAAGCTAGGTGGCCTGCATTGAAGGTACTGGAGAGAGCGATTCGCTGGTTACCACTCTACTCAGCTTGTGGGTTCTCATTGAGTGGCTGAGTCTCCGCCGGAGTAACACGCTGCGAGTCGACGAACCCGGCCGCTATTCTATCTGCGCGAGAGGCCGGAAATGGTCGACAGCTGTCCTTGGAATAGCCCAGCCCCGCGCTGGGCTTTTTGCATCCTACCCCTCAGTGCTACAGTCCCGGCAAACCAAAGTGGGAATTGTTAGCTGCGGTAGCGGTGGCGATTCTGGCGGGGTGTTACTAAGAGCTCGTACAGGTAGTGGATCATCTGCTGCTCTCTGTTGCTTGGCGAGCACCAGCTTTTGACCCTAATCCAAGGCAGGGTATGCTGAGATCTACAGTACCGAGCGGCGTGCGTAATGAATAAAATTCAGAGTGTTAAAAATTCCATACCAGCTCTTCCTGAGACTTCGATGCTGGCTGACCTCAATATCGGTCTGGCTACCCTCATTGATGTTGACGGAATCCTCAGCGTGCAGGAGGAAAATCAGCCAGAGCATGGCGGTAGCTTGTCCGCGCGTTTTTCGCGTGAGTGGTTTACACAAGCGATCACCAATCAATCAATCATTGTTGCTCGCAGTGGTGAGTGTGTTGCCGGATACGTTGCATTCACATCTCGCGAAGCGCAACTACATGTACCTATTGTCCAAGCGATGCTGAGCGCCTATCCCAATCCGGGAGCTTACCTACACGGCCCAATCTGTGTAGGCCGGGACTTTCGTCGTCGTGGTATCGCGGCTGCAATGTTTGACGCTCAGCGGGCGCATATGAATCAATCCGCTGTCATGGCCTTTATTCGCGGGGACAATCAGAGATCGCGAACGGCCCACGTGGGTATGGGGTTGCGTGAAGTAGCGGAGTTCGAATACAGCGCGGTGCGGTATGTCATTGTTGCAGCATGACCATTAGTACTTCTTAGCCCGTCGAAGCCGAATAGCCCAGCCCCTAGCTGGGCTTTTTGCATCCCAGCCTCAGTGCTACAGTCCCGCCAAACCAAAGAGGGAACGACATGCACGTGGGACCAAGTTTGACCATTGGCGGGCTTGCGCGTGGATAGACTTGATCGCTTAAACGATCTGCTGCGTTAGTATGATTGCGTTATGTCGATCAACATCAAATTCGAAGACTTCAAATACGATTTGGTTTTGGTGCTGTCCGCCGACGAGTCAGCTTTGGATGCGTTGACGCTACATTTCAATGATGTCAGCGCTCTTGAGTTGAGCGGCTTTGGTGGTGGCCTGACCCAATTTATGCGCCTGCAGGCCTCTCGAGTAGAGAATGGGTTCGACAGAATTCGCTATGAAATTAGAGATCTGAGTGGCGAGAAGATATCGTTTAGATTTTTCACTTTCAGCGGTTCAAATATTTAAGGGCGATCATGCGTATTTTGATAGCAGCGGTAACGGTGGCAGCGCTATTAAATGGATGTTCCAGCCCACGACAGCCGCTTGATAATCGTGATCCATGCTTAGATTTCGGCGCCCCCCACAGCGCCGGATTTGATGCTTGCCTGGAGCGACGAGCTAAGGCTCTGAAAGCGGTCCTTGATGACAGCCCTGGAAAGCATTATGAATTTGTTTCTGAGCAGCAGGTTGATCCTTGAATCAAGATTTTAGCCAGTCAGAATGATGTTAAGCGGGCGCTCGCGAATCAGAGTAACTCCACCCATGTGAGTCTTTCTTGCCGGTCCTTCGCTGGTGATAAAGTCTCCGGATACATCAAAGAGGGAACGACATGCGGATTTTGATAGTGGCGGTGGCGGTGGCGGTGCTGGCGGGGTGCGCTTCGACAGCTATTTACCGTACGAGTGAGGCTAGCAACAGATGACGGAACAGCTTTGTGTTGTATTCATTCCGGCGCTTTCGGTGGCTTTGCAAAGCGCCGAAACGAGCAAAGGCTCTCCACTCACAGAGATCGAGGTGCTCAAGATCCGTGATCAAGCGACGTGTATTGCAGTTCCACTCCGCATCGCCTTGGATATGGAGAACGAGCGTGGTTTCCGGGATTTAGTTGCCGAGGACTGCTGGAATGAATGGCAGCGATTACGGCTCTCAATGAAGAAATTCCCCCTCTGATTTGCACTAGTCTCAGTCACAAGATGCAGTCCTCACCTTCCATTTGCTGCTGAAATGAGATGCAGATTTCTTCCATAAGTGGACGCTCCCGAGTGTCTATTTTATCAGGGGCGATTCAGTCTTAAAGCTATCGGGACAAAAGGTCGCGGTCGGTCCGAAGCTGGAGGAGATTAAAGGCTGAGACCGTGCCAAAAGCGATCGCTGGAGCTGTCTAAAACAAGGGGCAATTCAAACCTGTGCTCCAGGAAGTCGCCCGAATATCTCGGAAGGCCCGGCCGCAGAATCGCGTCTGTTCCAGGCGTCATTGAGGACCGTCGTGCAGGCTAGGCTTATGACCGGCTTTTGACCAGGCTGGCACTCCATCGAGACTGATCTATGTTCGCAATACACTTGGAGATACGACTGGTGGGGTCAAGCCATCTCTGCAAAGGCCTCGACGCGATTTCTGCTCCAAAACTGGTGTCCACAGTTCTCAGTTGACGGATCAGCGCTCAAACATGTTAATGGTATGATTAAAGCTAGCGATAGTTTAATTTATAGTGGGTGGATACTTAATCGGAGTGTCTTCGGTTAAAGATCGCAAAAAGTCATCCGTAACACAGCGGCTCCTACTATTGGGTAAGCCACGAAGAACAGGCGCTGAACGCTTAGTCCGTTTATACCACGCTCTATTTTAAGCTGTATTTTAACTGATCAACCCTATTTGCGTTTTCTTAGCCAATCCCGCCCAATTATCTCAGTACTTCACCTAGTACGTTGGTGAGGCCTGCAGCCGCTGGCAGCGTCGATCATACAGCCGCGTGGTGATAAGTAAAATGGGACGAGCAGTGGCTTACGGCAAAAAGGCATTTTCAAAGCCGTGACCAACATCCACTTAAACGGTCACAAGACTGTCATCAGATCCGGCTACCATTAACAATGTATCTACTTTGATGCAAGGAATTTTGAGAGGCTCGTAAGGACGGCCTTTTAGATCTGAAAAGCTATTCCATGGAGGAGCTATGTTTTCGCCTAGAGGGTGGTGGTTGTTATTGCTGTTTGTGCCACTTGCGCACGCAGATATAGCTCCGGGTATAACTTTCGCCCCACAACAATGCTCTGCGTTCCAATGGTCGAATGTACCGGGTATCAGCGAGCGTGCAGCTATCGTAATACCGGTCACTTTGGGGAAAAAGATCTACTACTTCCAACTGGACACTGGCGCATATCTGACTTACCTCAAGGGAGATGTTGCACAGAAAAACGGTTGGCTGAATAGCTCTGATCATGCTGTGTCACTGCCAGCGATGACTATCGC
>NZ_JBOICG010000160.1:0-5887 GCF_050739995.1 Pseudomonas sp.
ATGTATGGCTGCGGCCAGCCACTGGGGGCACTGTGGCTCGGTACGTTGTGGAGTGAAGTCAGCCAGTTGCTGGAGCAGGCGCTTTTGCAGTTCATCCAGTTGCGGGCGAATTTGCTTCACCAGGTCCGGGCGCGGGTTATCGGGCGCCTTGCCCTGGAATTGCCAGTCGGACAACAGGGCGTATTGCACCAGTTTGTTTGCCTCGATCTGCGCGGAGAAAAACTGTTCGGCGGCGGCCGGGTCCAGTTTGTAAGTGGGCGCCTGGGCGACGACACTGGTGATCACCTCTTGCTCACGCTTTTTGTCTTCCACCGGCTTATGGCTGTCCCATTTGCTCAGGGCGACCTGGTCGGCGATCTCCAAACGTTCGGCGATGCTATTGAGCAGCGGCTCAAGCGTGGGCGGCGCGGCGCTCGCACTGGCACTGGCGAACAACAGGGCGAACAAAAGTCTATGTTTCAACGCAGATCTCCTTGTGGGAGGGGGCTTGCTCCCGATGGCGGTGGGTCTGTTAGCACAGGTGCTGCCTGACACTCTGCCATCGGGAGCAAGTCCCCTCCTACATTTTTAATAAAACCCAGGCAAAAAAAGACCTCCCGAAGGAGGTCTTTTTCGTCACGCTACTTTAAGCAGCGCTACCGGATCAGCAGCTGTAGTACAGCTCGTATTCCAGTGGGTGTACGAAGGTGCGTACTTTGATTTCTTCTTCGCTTTTCAGCTCGATGTAGGCATCGATGAAGTCGTCGCTGAATACGCCGCCTTTGGTCAGGAACGCACGGCCCTTGTCCAGTTCTTCCAGGGCTTCTTTCAGGCTGCCGCACACTTGTGGGATCTCTTTGGCCTCTTCAGGCGGCAGGTCGTACAAGTTCTTGTCGGCGGCGTCGCCAGGGTGGATCTTGTTCTGGATACCGTCCAGGCCGGCCATTACCAGTGCGGCGAAGGCCAGGTAAGGGTTGGCTGCCGGGTCCGGGAAGCGTGCTTCGATACGGCGAGCGCGTGGGCTGGACACGTAAGGAATACGGATCGACGCGGAACGGTTGCGAGCCGAGTAGGCCAGCATTACCGGTGCTTCGAAACCTGGGACCAGACGCTTGTAGGAGTTGGTCGACGGGTTGGTGAAGCCGTTCAGGGCCTTACCGTGCTTGATGATACCGCCGATGAAGTACAGGGCAGTGTCGGACAGGCCGGCATAACCTTCGCCGGCGAAGGTGTTCTTGCCTTCTTTGGCGATGGACAGGTGAACGTGCATACCCGAACCGTTGTCGCCGTACAGCGGCTTAGGCATGAAGGTAGCGGTACGGCCGTAGGCATCAGCCACGTTGTGTACGCAGTACTTCAGGGTCTGGACTTCGTCAGCCTTGGCAACCAGGGTGTTGAACTTCACGCCGATTTCGTTCTGGCCGGCAGTCGCCACTTCGTGGTGGTGAACTTCGATGACCAGGCCCATTTCTTCCATGGCGTTGCACATGGAGGTACGGATTTCGTGGTCGTGGTCGAACGGCGGAACTGGGAAGTAGCCACCTTTGATACCTGGACGGTGGCCTTTGTTGCCGCCTTCCACGTCCTGGTCGGACATCCACGAACCTTGTTCGGAGAAGATCTTGAACATGGAACCGGAGATGTCGGACTTGAACTTGACCGAATCAAAGATGAAGAATTCTGGCTCTGGGCCTACGAATACGGTGTCACCGATGCCGGTGGATTTCAGGTATTCCTCGGCACGCTTGGCGATCGCACGTGGGTCGCGGTCGTAGCCTTGCATGGTCGAAGGCTCGATCACGTCGCAGACGATGATCAGGGTTGGGTCTTCGGTGAACGGGTCGAGAACGGCAGTGCTGTCGTCCGGCATCAGGATCATGTCGGAGGCTTCGATGCCTTTCCAGCCGGCGATGGAGGAGCCGTCGAACATTTTGCCTTCTTCGAAGAAAGCATCATCCAGCGCATCACGCGCCGGCATGGTCACGTGGTGCTGAGTACCTTTGGTGTCCGTGAAGCGCAGATCAATCCATTTAACGTCATGATCTTTGATGAGTTGAACCGACTTCGACATGGTGTCCTCCGGGTGGCTTCGGGCTGGGTAGTGGAGTTAGCCCTTAGAATGTGGGTGATGCCGGCGCGGATACTCCGCCAAGGCAACCTGCCTCACAAGAGAGCAAATTGCATGCCAGTGCGCCAACATGGCCTTTTTGCCTCAAAATGGCCCCTATAACGGTGCAATCCGCTGAAGCGGAATAAATAGCGCACTGCAATGTAGCGTCATTTTGGATAAATGACCCGTTTTGGTGCGTCGAAAGCGCGATGCATATTAACTGGTTAAACCTTGAGCGATTTCCGCTATAATCCGCGCCCCCCTTTTTCAGCAGGCCCGGCGCGCGCTGTTTCCATGAAATTAATCGTTAAAGTCTTCCCCGAGATCACCATTAAAAGCCGACCGGTACGGACGCGTTTCATCCGTCAATTGGCCAAGAACATCCGTGCCGTGCTCCGTGACCTGGACCCGGCTGTGGTGGTGAACGGCGTGTGGGACAATCTCGAACTGGAAACCCGTGTCACTGACGCCAAAGCCTTGAAGGACATGACCGAGCGCCTGAGCTGCATGCCGGGCATCGCGCATTTCCTGCAGGTGGACGAGTACCCGCTGGGTGACTTCGACGACATCACCGAGAAGTGCAAGCAGCACTACGGCAACGCTCTTGAAGGCAAGATCTTTTCCGTGCGTTGCAAGCGTGCCGGCAAACATCCGTTCAGCTCCATGGACATCGAGAAATATGTCGGCAGCAAGCTGCGTCGCGAGTGCGGTGCTGCTGGAATTTCGCTGAAATCGCCGGAAATCGAAGTCCGGATCGAAATTCGCGACCAACGGTTGTTTGTGATTCACAGCCAGCACAACAGCATCGGCGGCTACCCGCTGGGCGCCCTGGAACAGACCCTGGTCCTCATGTCCGGTGGTTTCGATTCCACAGTGGCGGCCTACCAGATCATGCGTCGCGGCCTGATGAGCCACTTCTGCTTCTTTAACCTGGGCGGGCGTGCACACGAATTGGGCGTGATGGAAGTTGCGCACTTTATCTGGAAGAAATACGGCAGCTCCCAGCGCGTGCTATTTGTGAGCGTACCGTTCGAGGAAGTGCTGGGAGAAATTCTCGGTAAAGTCGATAACGGTCATATGGGCGTAGTATTGAAGCGTATGATGTTGCGCGCGGCGTCGAGCATTGCCGACCGCCTGCATATCGATGCGCTGGTGACCGGTGAAGCGATCTCTCAGGTGTCGAGCCAGACGCTGCCGAACCTGTCGTTGATCGATTGCGTGACCGAGAAGCTGGTGCTGCGCCCGCTGATCGCCAGCCACAAGCAGGACATCATCGACCTGGCGCAAGAAATCGGCACCGCAGACTTCGCCAAGCACATGCCCGAGTACTGCGGGGTCATTTCGGTGAACCCCAAGACCCACGCCAAGCGCCACCGCGTGGAGCATGAAGAGAAAGAATTCGACATGGCGATTCTGGAGCGAGCGCTCGAGAACGCCAAGCTGGTCCCGATCGATCGCGTAATCGACGAGTTGGGCCAGGATGTGAAGATCGAAGAAGTCAGCGAAGCCCTGGCCGGCCAGATCGTCATCGACATCCGTCACCCGGACGCCGCTGAAGATGAGCCGCTGGAAATCGCCGGCATCGACGTGCAAACGCTGCCGTTCTACGCACTGAACGCGCGTTTCAAGGAACTGGATAACAGCCGTCAGTACCTGCTGTATTGCGACAAAGGCGTGATGAGTCGCCTGCATGCCCACCATTTGCTCAGTGAGGGGCATGCCAATGTGCGCGTTTATCGACCGAGCTAAGAGCCCGGGGCTGTTTGCCTGTGGCCTGCGTCACCGGCCCCCCGACTCTGCCGTCAAGCTGTAACGGCAAGGCCTGACTCTACTGTTAATCGCTGCCACGACCTGTCAGCACACCGAATCCTCTGATCGAGATACACAAGTGATCGAAAATCTACGTAACATCGCCATCATTGCTCACGTTGACCATGGTAAAACCACCCTGGTAGACAAACTCCTGCGTCAATCCGGCACCCTGGAGCGCAACGAGCTCAACGACGAGCGCGTGATGGACTCCAACGACCAGGAAAAAGAGCGCGGTATTACCATCCTGGCAAAAAACACTGCCATCAACTGGAACGGCTACCACATCAACATCGTGGATACCCCGGGCCACGCCGACTTCGGCGGCGAAGTAGAACGCGTAATGTCGATGGTTGACTCCGTTCTGCTGCTGGTTGACGCTCAAGACGGCCCTATGCCGCAAACCCGTTTCGTGACCAAGAAGGCTTTCGAAGCCGGCCTGCGTCCGATCGTGTGCATCAACAAGGTTGACCGTCCAGGCGCGCGTCCGGACTGGGTTCTGGACCAGATCTTCGACCTGTTCGACAACCTGGGTGCCACCGAAGAACAGCTGGACTTCAAAGTCGTCTACGCCTCGGCCCTGAACGGTATTGCTGGTCTGGACCACACCGACATGGCTGAAGACATGACCCCGCTGTACCAGTCGATCGTCGACAACGTACCAGCCCCGGCTGTTGACCGTGACGGCGCGTTCCAGATGCAGATCTCCGCACTGGACTACAACAGCTTCCTGGGTGTTATCGGCGTTGGCCGTATCGCTCGTGGTCGCGTCAAGCCGAACACTCCAGTTGTGGCTATCGGCGCCGACGGCAAGAAGCGCAACGGTCGTATCCTGAAGCTGATGGGTCACCACGGTCTGCACCGCATCGACGTTGAAGAAGCGGCAGCCGGCGACATCGTGTGCATCAGCGGTATGGACTCGCTGTTCATCTCCGACACCCTGTGCCACCCGGACACCGTCGAGGCGATGAAGCCTCTGACCGTTGACGAGCCAACCGTTTCCATGACCTTCCAGGTAAACGACTCGCCTTTCTGCGGTAAAGAAGGCAAGTTTGTGACCTCCCGTAACATCAAGGAGCGTCTGGACAAAGAGCTGCTGTACAACGTTGCACTGCGCGTTGAAGAAGGCGACTCGGCTGACAAGTTCAAGGTTTCCGGCCGTGGTGAACTGCACCTCTCGGTACTGATCGAAACCATGCGTCGCGAAGGCTTCGAAATGGGCGTTGGTCGTCCAGAAGTGATCATCCGTCAGGTTGACGGCGTGAAGCAGGAACCGTTCGAAAACGTCACCATCGACACCCCTGAAGAATCCCAGGGCAAGGTGATGGAAGAGATGGGCCTGCGTAAAGGCGACCTGACCAACATGGTGCCGGATGGCAAAGGCCGTGTACGTCTGGAATACAACATCCCTGCTCGTGGTCTGATCGGTTTCCGTAACCAGTTCCTGACCCTGACCAACGGTGCTGGCATCCTGACCTCGATCTTCGATCGCTACGACACCATGAAGTCCGGCGACATGTCCGGCCGTCAGAACGGTGTTCTGGTATCGGTAGAAACCGGCAAGGCACTGACCTACTCCCTGGAAACCCTCCAGGCACGTGGCAAGCTGTTCGTTGAACACGGTCAAGAGATCTACAACGGTCAGATCGTTGGTCTGAACAGCCGTGACAACGACATGGGCGTCAACCCAACCAAAGGCAAGAAGCTCGACAACATGCGTGCTTCGGGCAAAGACGAAACCATCGCTCTGGTTCCACCTGTTCGCTTCACCCTGGAACAGGCCCTGGAATTCATCCAGGACGACGAGCTGTGCGAAGTCACGCCTAAGTCGATCCGCCTGCGTAAGAAGATCCTGGACGAAGGCGAGCGTACCCGCGCTGCCAAGAAAGCCAAGAACTGAGTTAACTCAGGCTGAATGAAAAACGCCCCCGGTCGAAAGGCCGGGGGCGTTTTTTTGTGCCTGCGATTTGTATGTTGTCTCTGCTGGCC
>NZ_JBOICG010000161.1:0-6391 GCF_050739995.1 Pseudomonas sp.
GGGAGCCGGGCTTGCCCGCGATGGCGATACCAGCGTTAACGGTTGGGCTGCGGGGTGAGCCGCAGGTAAGGCTTCACCGCACGATAGCCCTTCGGAAAGCGCTTCTTGATCTCTTCCTCATCCTTGAGCGACGGCACGATCACGACTTCATCACCGTCCTGCCAGTTGGCGGGGGTGGCGACCTTGTGATTGTCGGTCAGTTGCAACGAGTCGATGACCCGCAGGATCTCGTGGAAATTGCGGCCGGTGCTGGCCGGGTACGTGATGGTCAGGCGAATCTTCTTGTTCGGGTCGATCACGAACAGGGAACGCACGGTGAGGGTGTCACTGGCGTTGGGGTGGATCAGGTCGTAGAGGTCCGACACTTTGCGGTCGGCATCAGCCAGGATCGGGAAGTTGACGACCGTATTCTGGGTTTCGTTGATGTCTTCGATCCACTTGTGGTGTGAGTCCACCGGGTCGACCGACAGGGCGATGGCCTTGACGCCGCGCTGGGCGAATTCGTCCTTGAGCTTGGCGGTGAAGCCCAATTCGGTGGTGCACACCGGGGTGAAGTCCGCCGGATGGGAAAACAGTACGCCCCAGCTATCGCCCAGCCACTCGTGGAAACGAATCTTGCCGGCGCTGGAATCCTGTTCGAAGTCGGGGGCGATGTCGCCCAGTCTTAGGCTCATGGTGTGGCTCCTGATGAGTGCTTATGGAGCCCACTGTGCATGGATTGGTGATTATTTAAAAAGAATAAATATCGATTTATCTAGACGATAAAGGAATATTAAAAATCTGTTCATTGGACGCGGGAACGGGCGAAGAGCAACATCGGTTTCAAGGTTCGAGAAGGCCTTGAGACGCTGTACAAAGAGGGAATTCGGGAAGGGCTTGCGGGGGTTGAGCCCGACTTGAAAGCAAGACACCCTGCCCGGCATTGCGCCGGGCAAGGTTTTACACGCTTACAGCAGCGGGATCGAGTAGCTGACGATCAGACGGTTTTCGTCTTGGTCGCGGGTAGCCACATCGGTACGCCACATTGCGTTTTTCCAAGCCACGCCAAGGTTTTTCAGCGGGCCTTCTGGAACAACGTATGCCAGGGTGATATCGCGTTCCCACTCGGACTTGTCGCCAGTAGTGGTCTGGATGTTGGTACCTTTGAGGTAAATGATACCAGCGGTCAGGCCAGGCACGCCGACTTTGGCGAAGTCATAAGCGTAACGAGCTTGCCAAGTGCGCTCGCCGGCGCGGGCAAACTTCTGGATCTGCATGTCGGTGGTGGTGCTGTTCGACGAGCCGTCACCTTGGTTCAGCCAAGGGAAGTCGCTGTCGCCCTTGGTGTACTGGTAACCGCCACCGAAGGTGTGGCCGTTAACCGAGTACAGTGCCAGGTAGCTGTACAGGTCGTTGTCGACCTTGCCCAGTGTGGTTGGCTTGGCACCGTCGTTGTAGTAACCAGTGGTGTAGTAGGCAGCGGTATTACCGTTAGAACCGTTATCACGGCTGCGGTAGTAGCGCAGGTCGCTTTTCAGCACGCCCGGGCCGATTGCCCAGTTGTGTACCAAGCCCAGGAAGTTCTGGGAGTAGAAGTCTTTCAGCTCGCCGAAGTAGTACGAAGCGGTCAGATCCTTGGTGATCTTGTAGTCAGCACCAGCGTAGTAGAACTTGTTGCTGAACTTGCCAGTGTCGTAGTTGGAGCTTTTGTTCGCGCCAGCAATCGACAGGTTTTCGTCGTTGCTGGAGTTACGGCCCTTGGCGGACTCGATCTGACCTGCAGTCAGTGTCAGGTCTTTGATTTCGCCCGAGGTGATCTGACCACCGGTGAAGGTTTGCGGCAGCAGACGACCGTCGTTGGCCTTGATAACCGGGTTGTTCGGCATCAATGTACCGATTTTCAGCTCGGTTTCCGAAATCTTGACTTTACCGGTCAGACCCAAGCTGGCGAAATCTGGAACAGCACGGTTGCCGTCGCTTGGGAAAATGGTGCCACCGGAAGCGGTACCGCCCGAGTTACCACTCTTGGCTGGGCTGGAATCCAGTCGCACGCCGTACAGGCCGATAGCGTCAACACCAAACTTAACAGTGCCCTGGGTGTAGCCAGAGATGAAACGCAGATCGAAGCCTTGGCCCCACTCTTCGTTCTTGTTCGCGCCAGTACCGGTGCGGTTGTCTGTGTTGATGTAGAAGTTACGCAGACCCAGAGTGGCCTTGCTGTCTTCGATGAAACCGGCGGAGTGTGCCTGTTGTGCAATTGCAGCCACAGCCACGGCCAACGCCAATGTTGACTTCTTCATGTACCGCTCCTCTCATTTCTAATTTTTGTATTTCTTAGGTCTCGGGTCTGACGCCCTCGATCCACAGATGCGCGATTAGCGCCAGATAGTGACTACCAAGTCAATCGTAACCTGATATGTCTACTACCTTCGTCTAATCGCAGTTAATTTGGTCCCTGCAGGGTAATGAGTTTTTCATACACCCAAAAAGAATTATTTCATTCTTTTTCATACGATCCAGGAATAAGCCATTCCATGAAGCGAGTCGGTTAGCGTAGACCAACCGCTCCATAAGCTAATGCCTAAACGGTATTTACCAGCCTTTTTTTAGATCGATTAGTGTGGCCGTACTGTTGCATACGTCACCCACGATCAAAAAGGCGACGCCATCATGGCCAAAGGCACATCCTCCCGTCAATTTGTTACAGTTTTTGTATCGCTAATACTTTCTTTTGGTGTCAACGCGGCCGACCTGACTATCGGCTACCAAACCGGCATCGACCCCAGCAAAGTCCCACAGGCTGATGGCCTCTACGAAAAAGCCATCGGCGAGAAGATCGCCTGGCGCCGGTTCAACAGCGGCCCGGAGGTGGTCACGGCCATCGCATCCGGTGATGTACAAATCGGCAACCTCGGCTCCAGCCCCCTTGCAGCAGCGGCTTCACGCAATCTACCCATCGTGGCGTTTATCGTATCGGCGCAGATCAATGCTTCTGAAGCATTGGTGGTGCGCAATGGCAGCGGGATCGACAAGCCACAAGACCTAGTGGGCAAAACCATCGCCACGCCGTTCGTTTCAACCTCTCATTACAGCCTGCTCGGCGCCCTCAAGCATTGGGGCCTGGACACCAAACAAGTCAAGGTGGTGAACCTGCAACCCGCCGAAATTGCCGCCGCGTGGAAACGTGGCGATATCGACGGTGCATTCGTGTGGTCACCGGCCCTGGGCGAGATCCGCAAGACCGGCAAAACCCTGACAGACGCGGCCCAGGTGGGTCAGTGGGGTGCACCGACCTTCGAAGTGTGGGTGGCACGCAAGGATTTCGCGGAAAAACATCCTGACGTAGTGGCCAAGTTTGCCAAGGTCACCCTGGATGCATTCGCCGACTATGCCGCCCATAAAGACAGTTGGATGGTGGATTCCGAACCGGTGCAAAAAATCGCCAAATTGACAGGTTCAAATGCCGCCGACATTCCCGAGCTGCTGGCCGGCACTGCGTTCCCGGATGCCCAGGCGCAGCAAACCGACGCACTGCTTAAAGGTGGCACGGCGAAAGCGATCGGGGAGACGGCGAAGTTCTTGAAGGAACAGGGAAAGGTTGAAACGGTGCTACCAGACTATTCAGCCTTCGTGACCGACAGATTTATCAGCCAGTAAGCAAATCGAATGTGGGAGCAAGCCCGCTCCCACATTTAGACCTGTTGTGCTTCTGAGGCCCGGTTTAGAGGGCCTTTTCGAAAATCTTCGAATTACGCTGGTAGTTGTACAGCGATGCCCGCGCCGACGGCAGGCGATCCACGCTGCTCGGCACAAAACCGCGTTCGCGGAACCAGTGAGCGGTGCGGGTGGTGAGGACAAACAGGGTCTTCAACCCCTGCGCCCGGGCACGGGTTTCGATGCGTTCCAGCAGCACATCGCCGCGCGCGCCATGGCGGTACTCCGGGTTCACCGCCAGGCACGCCAACTCGCCGGCATCTGAATCGGCGATCTGGTACAGCGCCGCACAGGCGATGATCATGCCTTCACGCTCGACCACGCTGAATTGCTCGATCTCACGCTCCAGCACTTCCCGCGAGCGCCGCACCAGAATGCCCTGCTCTTCCAGCGGGCTGATCAAGTCGAGCAAGCCACCGACGTCTTCAATCGCCGCTTCGCGCACCTGTTCGAATTGTTCCTGGGCCACCAGCGTACCGCCGCCGTCCCGGGTAAACAGTTCGGTGAGCAAGGCGCCGTCTTCGGCATAGCTGACGATATGACTGCGCCCTACTCCGCCTCGGCAGGCCTCGGCGGCGGCATCGAGCAATTCGGCCTGGTAGTTGGTTTTGCCCAGGCGCTGCAGGTGCGCCGGCACTTGTTGGGGACGCAACTCGCGCACCAGCCGGCCGTTTTCATCGATCAGGCCCATGTCTGCGCCGAACAACAGCAGCTTATCGGCGCCCAGGTCGATAGCGGCGCGGGTGGCGACGTCTTCGCAGGCCAGGTTGAAGATCTCGCCTGTCGGTGAGTAACCCAGGGGCGATAGCAACACGATGGAGCGCTCGTCCAACAAACGATTGATACCCTTGCGGTCGACCCGGCGCACTTCGCCGGTGTGGTGATAATCCACACCTTCCAGCACACCGATAGGCCGTGCGGTCACAAGGTTGCCGCTGGCCACCCGCAGGCGCGAGCCCTGCATCGGCGAGGAAGCCATGTCCATGGACAAGCGCGCTTCGATGGCGATGCGCAGGTGGCCGACCGCGTCGATCACACACTCCAGGGTCGCGGCATCGGTGATGCGCAGACCTTCGTGGTAAGCCGGGACCAGGCCGCGGGCTTCAAGGCGGGCTTCGATCTGTGGGCGCGAACCGTGCACCAACACCAGCCGCACCCCCAGGCTGTGGAGCAGCACCAGGTCGTGGACGATATTGCCGAAGTTCGGATGTTCCACACCATCGCCGGGCAGCATGACCACGAAGGTGCAGTCCCGGTGAGCATTGATGTAGGGCGAAGCGTGACGAAGCCAATTGACGTATTCGGGCATAAAACCTGGGCCTGTAATAAAAAGCAGCCAAACAAGGATGAATCGTGAAAGCGCACAGCGGGCTGATGGTTATCGTCGGAACAGGCTTGGCGACACGCTCGCTCTCCTTCTATGTACGAATGGGCAGGGGTTAATTTATGCGGGTTTCAGGCAGTAATGCTCGATCAGTTCCCGCAATAGACGCACTGTAGGCGTCAAGCGTGACATTTCGAGGTACTCGCCCGGCTGGTGGGCACAGGCGATGTCGCCAGGGCCCAGCACCAGGGTTTCACAACCAAGGCGCTGAAGATAAGGCGCTTCGGTGCCGAACGCTACTGCTTCGGCACGATGCCCGGTCAATCGCTCCGCCACCCGCACCAGTTCGGCATCTTCCGGCTGCTCGAATGGCGGTACCTCGGGGAACAGCGGCGCGTAGTCGATCTTTACTTTATGCCGCTCGGCCAAGGGTTCGAGCTTCTGCCGGATAGCGTCACGCAGCACCTGGGGGTCCATGCCCGGCAAGGGGCGCAAGTCGAACTCCAGGGAACACTGGCCGCAGATGCGGTTGGGGTTGTCGCCACCATGGATGCAGCCGAAGTTCATGGTTGGCTGGGGCACGCTGAACTGCGGGTTGCGGTACTCGCGTTGCCAGGCCAGGCGCAAACCGCGCAGTTCGCCGATGGCGTCATGCATGGCTTCGAGGGCGCTGTGGCCCAGGCTCGGGTCCGACGAATGGCCGCTTTGGCCGAGGATGTCGATACGTTCCATCATCACGCCTTTGTGCAGGCGGATCGGCTTGAGGCCCGTCGGCTCACCAATCACCGCCGCACGCCCCAGCGGGCGGCCTGCTTCGGCCAACGCGCGTGCACCGGACATGGAGCTTTCTTCGTCACAGGTAGCGAGGATCAACAACGGTTGCTTGAACGATTGATCCAACAGCGGCAACACGGCCTCGATCGCCAACGCGAAAAAGCCCTTCATGTCGCAACTGCCCAGCCCTACCCAGCGGCCGTCGACTTCCGTCAGTTTCAACGGATCAGTCGTCCACAATGCCGCGTCATAAGGAACGGTGTCACTATGACCCGCCAGCACCAGGCCACCGGGGCCGCTGCCGAAGCTGGCCAGCAGGTTGAATTTGCCAGGGCTGACTTGCTGGATGTCGATGGCAAAGCCCAAATCACCCAGCCAACTGGCGAGCAAGTCGATCACCGGGCGGTTGGTCTGGTCGAGAGACGCTTGGGTGCAACTGACCGACGGTGCGGCAATCAGCGCGGCGAATTGCTCTTTCATGGACGGTAACGGCATGCGCGGCCTCTCAACTTCCCGGATGAACCCCACTATAGAGCCATCTGCACGACACAATAAACCGTTGCGGCGCGTTGCCGGGCTCAGTCCTGTACACTGCACGGC
>NZ_JBOICG010000162.1:0-3936 GCF_050739995.1 Pseudomonas sp.
CCCGCGCTGGGCTGCGTAGCGGCCCCGAAATCTGCCACCGCGTTCTACCTGACACAACGCGGCGGCCTTATTGGGGCGGCTTCGCCGCCCAGCGCGGGGCAAGCCCGCTCACTACACATTTGCTTAGTCCCGGGCCAGCGCTTCTATCGGGTCCAGCCGCGCCGCGTTCCGCGCCGGCACAAAGCCAAACACAATCCCGATCAACGTCGAGCAGGCAAACGCAGTGATGATCGAACCCACGGAGAACACCATTTCCCACTCTTTCACGAACAGCGAAAACAGATAGCCGATGGCGTAGGACAGCGAAATCCCAATCACCCCGCCGATCAGGCACACCATCACCGCTTCTACCAGAAACTGCTGACGGATATCCGATTGGCGCGCGCCCACCGCCATGCGAATGCCAATCTCGCGGGTGCGCTCGGTGACCGACACCAGCATGATATTCATCACCCCGATGCCTCCCACCAGCAACGAAATCACCGCGATCAATGACAACAGCAGCGCCAAGGAGCGGCTGGTCTTCTGCACGGTCTGCATGATGCTGTCGAGGTTATTGGTGAAAAAATCCTTGGTGCCGTGGCGTTGCAGCATGAGTTTATTGACGTTGTCTTCCACCACCTTGCTCGGCTGGCCGTCCTTGATGCGCACGGTGATGCTGTCCAGATGGCGCTGGCCCAACAGACGTCCCGCCGCTGTTTCATAAGGCACCCACACATTCAGCGCTTTGCTGGCGGCGAACATGTTTTTATTGTCGGCCGTCACGCCAATCACCGTGCACGGCAGGTTGCCCACCAGGATCACCTGGCCCAGCGGGTCGACATTCGGCCCGAACAGGCGATGACGGGTGTTGTGATCGATCACCACCACTTGTGCCTGGCGTCGTGCGTCGCTTTCGCTGAAGGCAATCCCGGCTTCGAGCTTCAAGCCCTTGACCTTGAAGTAGCGGTCACTGACGCCATTGACCTGGGCATCCAGGTCGATGTTGCCATAGCGCAGCAACAGGTTGCGGCCCACCACCGGCGTGGCGCTGTCGACGTAATACAGCTGGTTCAACGCCTCCACATCCGATGGCATTAAGGTTTCGATGGCCGACGCCCGACTGTCACCAAAACTGGTGCCCGAGAAGATGTCGATGGTGTTACTGCCAATCGCCTGGATGTCCTTGAGCACATAGCGCTTGGCACCCTCGCCGATGGCCGAGATCGACACCACCGAAGTGATGCCGATGACAATGCCGAGCATGGTCAGCAAGGTGCGCATGCGATGGGAAATCAGCGCGACCCAGGCCATGTTGAACGCCTCTTTGAACAAGCCCAGGCTTGCCACCAGGCGGCGTGCCCCACTGCGCCTGGGTTCGATGGGGGCTTCGCTGGGCAGGTCCAGGCCGACACTGTCGTTGGCCTTGTCGCTGACGATTTCGCCATCGCAGACCTCCACAATACGCTGGGCATTCGCCGCGACCTTGGGGTCGTGGGTGACGATGATCACCGTGTGCCCGGCCGCGTGCAGCTCGGCGAGGATACGCATCACCTCTTTGCCGCTGTGGGTGTCGAGGGCGCCGGTGGGTTCGTCGGCGAGGATCACTTCGCCGCCGTTCATCAAGGCCCTGGCGATACTCACCCGTTGCTGTTGCCCGCCGGACAGCTGGCTCGGCCGGTGCGTGGTATGCCCGGACAACCCAAGCCGTGCCAGCAACTCCCGTGCCCGGCTATGCCGTACAGTTTCCGGCGTACCGGCATAGATCGCCGGCATTTCCACGTTGTGCAAGGCGCTTAAGTGCGCCAGCAAGTGGTAACGCTGGAAGATAAAGCCGAAGTAATCCCGGCGCAGTTCCGCCAGTTGCTCGTCGCCCAATGAACGGGTTTCGATGCCATTGATTTTGTAGCTGCCGGCACTGGCGTAGTCCAGACCGCCCAGGATATTCATCAGGGTGGATTTGCCCGAACCCGAAGCGCCGATGATCGCGACCATTTCCCCGGCGTGAATGGTCAGGTCGATACCCTTGAGCGCAATGAATTCGCGCTCGCCGGCCATGAAACTGCGGGTGATGCCTTTGAGTTCCAACAGTGGCTGGGTCATGCGTCAGCTCCCCGCCACAGCAGGGGTTGGGTCGCCAATCACCACTTTGTCGCCCTCGGCCAGGCCCTCCAGGATCTGCACCTTGACGTTGTTGTTGATGCCCGTCTTCACGTCCCGGGACACCGCCTTGCCCTTGGCATCCAGCACCCGCAACGGGTAACTGCCATCGTTATTGCGCGCACCCAGCGCCGCCACCGGCACCATCAGCGCAGCCTGGGCGGTGTCGAGCACGATACGCACCTGGGCGGTCATGGCGATACGCAAGCGATGGTCCGGGTTGGGCACGTCGAACAGCGCGTTATAGAACACCGCGGTGTTTTGCTTCGGCGTGCCGGCGGGCGGCGTTTCCAGGAAGTTCTGTGGCGCCGGTTCCGTGCCGCGCAGCTTGGCGTAGTAGCGCTTGTCCGCTTCACCGAGGATGGTGAAATACACCTGCTGTCCGGGGCTGATATGAATCACATCGGCTTCCGACACCTGGGCCTTGACGGTCATGGTGTCCAGGTCTGCCAGCTTGAGCAGGACCGGCGCCAGTTGGCTGGCGATCACAGTCTGGCCTTCCTGGGTGACGATGCCCACCACGTCACCATCGATGGGCGCGACGATGCGGGTGTAGGCCAGATTGACCTTGGCGGTGTCGATCTGGATATGCGCGCTTTTGATCTGCGCATCCAGGGACAACAGATTGGCCTGCTGCACCTGGAAATTTGACTCGGCGTCCTCAAAGTCCTGGCGCGACACCGACTCGTCGATCTGCAAGCCTTTGTAGCGCTCATACACCGACTTGGCCTGCTTGAGCTGGGCCGCCGTAGCCCGGCGCTGGGCCTGCAGGTTTTCTTCATCCACCTGGGCTTTGCGCAGGGTGTTTTCCAGGACCAACGGGTCGATTTCAGCGAGCCACTGGCCCTTCTTGACCTTGTCGCCGACCTTGACCTTGAGCGACTTCAACTGCCCGGAAACCTGGGCACCCACATCGACCTGCTTGACGCCCTCCAACAGGCCGGTGGCCAATACAGCGTTTTCAATATCGCCGCGTTCGGCTGTGGCGGTGAGGTATTGCGGGGCATCTGCAGGGGCTTGCACCGTATAGATAGCCAATGCCGCCGCGACCGCCACTGCCAGGCCTAATCCTACTTTGCGAAACTTTGACTTTTCCATAAATGACCATAAAGAAGTGATGAGGTCCGTTCTAAAGCGAGCACGGTTCAATGTGGGAGCGGGCTTGCTCGCGAAAGCGGTGGGTCAGCCGACCAATGCATCAACTGACACTCCCTCTTCGCGAGCAAGCCCGCTCCCACATTTGGATCTCCATACATCAGGGAGATAGCAATCTGCTTTTGATCTGCTTTTGATCTGGCTGTTGATCTTCGGCGCCCCGTCAACCATGTGTCCGGTCCATACAGGTCCTTCCAAAAGTGACCCGCTGTAAGAGCGGAACCACAAGTGGCCGTGACCACAGAAACGGATATGTACACCGACAAACCGCCATCGGGGGCAAGCCCCCTCCCACATTTAGAACCGTGTGCGAGCGTCAAGACACCACCTCCCCAATCACCGCGGGCTCAAGCCACCACTGCGCCAACCCCTGAACATTCGGCGCCTTGAGCACCGTAAAGTGGTTCCCTGCGCCATACCAAACCTCCAGCCCATTGCCCTGGCGCCGCCAGCCTTCGATCATCAGCCCTTGCTCCCGCTGATTGCCCGCCGCATCCAGCGCCGGGTCTTGCGCCAACACCAATCGCACCACCCCGCGATAACGCTGCGACGGTCGATACACCGTACGCAACGCCACCGCATACGTACGCGAAGGTCCGTCCATCGCATCCACCGAAGAACGCCCCGGCAACAACCCCACAC
>NZ_JBOICG010000163.1:0-6221 GCF_050739995.1 Pseudomonas sp.
CTGCTAGCCCTTAACGCGGCGATCGAAGCTGCTCGTGCGGGCGAAGCTGGCCGTGGGTTTGCCGTGGTGGCGGATGAGGTGCGTAACCTGGCCCACCGCACGCAGGAGTCGGCCGAAGAGATCCACAAAATGATCACTTCCCTGCAAGTGGGTTCGCGTGAAGCCGTGACCACCATGAATGCCAGCCAGACCTCCAGCGAAGAGAGCGTCGAAGTCGCCAACCAGGCGGGAGAGCGATTGGTCAGCGTGACGCAGCGGATCGTCGAGATCGATGGTATGAACCAGTCAGTCGCTGCCGCCACCGAGGAGCAGACAGCCGTGGTTGAAACGCTCAACGTCGACATTAATCAGATCAACCTGCTTAACCAGCAGGGTGTGGCCAACCTCAACGAAACCCTCAAGGACTGTGATGCGCTGTCCCAACAGGCGAGTCGGTTGAAGCAATTGGTTGATAGCTTCAAGATTTAACCCGGCGACATCGGAGCGAGGCGACTCGCTCCGACTGCTCAGCTAAGCATCCGGCGCACATTCTGCAACGCGTTGTCGGCGAACGTCTGTACAAACGCGTCAAATTCTACCTGCGCTATTGCCATAGGCTCACCCACAAGTGTCCAGGTTGCCTTGGAACTGCTTGCGCCAAGCGCTTCCACGGTCATCGCCGCCCAGAATTGGGCCATGCCCAAGGTGTTGTAGAGGGTGGTCCATGTCATCGACATGGCGGCGTCATCTCGACTGTTGAGTTGCTCCACGACGCAATGACCATCGTCGAAAAATTTCGTCCGCAATGCACCCACGCCCACGCCGGTCATTTCAATGCGTGACAGGCCTGGAACGAAGGCATCAAAGCCTGCGAAGTGGCCCACTAGAGCCCACAGGCGGGCTGCCTCGCATGGGACTACGACGGAGGCCACCACCGGTGTGCCGTTCGGGTTGCGGATCAACGTATCGGGTTGTAGCGGTTTCATGAAGGAGTCCTGAAGCAGTTCAGAGAAAGCCGATGGCCCTGAGGTAGTCGCAGCCCTTGCGTAGCAGCGCCGGAGTTTTTTGTGGATATTGCGTGCCCATCTTCTCCACACCCCACTGGGCATTGTCATAACGGATCATCGACGTATCACCGATGTCTTCACCCAGCCCGTCCAGATAGAAGCCCAACACACCAAACAACGCGTTCTCGTGGTTTATCGCGCGCAGTGACCGTTGCCATTGTTCAATGCTTACCCGTTCGAAAACGTGCCCAGCCTGGCTGAACGCATCGAGGTACTGATCCCAACTCAAAGGCTGCGGATTGTGCAGGTTGAAAACATTTCGGTCTGCGCAAAAACAGGAGCTGTGGAACGCTATAAAACGGGCCAGGAAGTCCACGGGCATCAGATCGAAGTTCGCATTCAGCCGTGGGGCAAGCCCCAATTGCAGGGACCCCTTGAGCATCAGCATCAATCGATTTTTCTGCGGCTGGCACACGCCACTCCGACTGTTGAAACTGATATTTCCCGGCCGAAGGATATTTACCCAGGCGCCTTGCGCTACAGCGCGCCCCAGCAGACGCTCAGCGACCCACTTGGATAGGTTGTAGCCATTTTTCACATAGAGCGGCAACGTACTCGCGGCACCGGTTTCGAGTACGTGCCGGTCGGCATCGATGCTGCTGCAGGCTGACAGTGTTGAGACGAAGCTGAAGACCTTCTTGCAATGGGTTTCGCAAAGGCGCAGGCACTCCAATATCGGCTCGACGTTGTCCTCGGCGAGTGACGCGTAATCCATCACATGATTGACCTGAGCCGCGTTGTGCAGCAGCACGCCGTAACTTCGAGCGATGTGGTCATATGCGTCGCAAGCGAGGCCCAGGCGAGGCAGGCGAATGTCAGCGGGGTATACCTGTACCCGACTCAGGTCCAGATGTTCCAGGCGATATTCTCGCAAGGCTTGGGTGAACCGACTCGCCGCTGATTCGCCCGGCAGTTCCCGGACCAGGCAGGCGACTGCTTGTGCGCCGCTTGCCAACAACGCCTGGACGATATGCACCCCGACAAAGCTGTTGGCCCCTGTGACAATCACTTTGCGCGGATCACCCGCGCGGTCGCCAGTCAGCATCTCGACCCCCAACGCCTGCGATGCATCTTTCTCCATCGGGCCTGAAGGTATTTGGGGCGGTACGCCGCCCTCCATCAGGGCTGCGAGCGCACGGATCGTGGGGGTTTCAAAAAATCGGCTCAAGGATGGGCTACGGCCAAACTGCTCACGCAGGCGTAACAAGAGGTTTGACAGAAGAATGGAGTGGCCGCCCCGGTTGAAAAAGCTGTCATCGATAGAGAGCTCATGAACAGCCAACCCCAACAACTCTGCCCACAACTCGGTGAGTTGCGCTTGAAGAGGGCTTTGCGCAGCGCAATGAGTAACCTCTTGAACGACGGAGGTTGGTAGTGCCCGTAATGCGTGGCGGTCGATCTTGCCGTTGCTTGAGCGGGGCATGCTCGGCAGCTCGCTCCAGATGACGGGTTGCATGTACTCCGGTAGCCAATGTCGCGCATGTTCCTTCAGACTTGCCAGTGTTGCACCAGGTTCGGGTTGAGCGGCATAGCCGATGATCTTGTGTGTGGGGTCGATCACCACGGCGACCTGTCGAAACAGCTGGCTGTTGCGCAGGCACTGCTCGATTTCCTGAGGCTCGACGCGAAAGCCACGTATCTTGATCTGATCATCCCGGCGACCGCACAGCTCGATACCATCGTGTGTCCATTTGGCTAGATCGCCGCTGCGGTAAGTTGCCAGCAACTCCCCACTCGGCAAGGTCAGTACAACAAAAGGGTTGTTGACCGGCAGCGTTACGTTCACGTATCCCAGGCTCACACCTGGGCCCGTGATGTACAGCTCGCCCACCACCTGTTCATCTACCGGTTGCAGGTTTTCGTCAAGGATCAGCACCTGGCTGTTGGCAATAGGGCGACCGATGTTGCGATGGCTGTCACCTGGCTGGAACGTCCGGTGAGTCACCAGTACCGTGGCCTCAGTGGGACCATAGAGGTTGTGCAGCTGACATTGGCCCGCCAGCCGCTCAATCACGTAGGGCTCGCAGAAGTCACCACCGGTCAGCACATGGGTAAGGCCCAATGGTTGGTCCAACGGTAGGACGCTGAGTAATGCCGGTGGCAGAAACCCATGGGTGACACGTTGCTGGCGCATCAATTCGACCAGTTGCAGAGGGTCGAGCCGTTGCTCTGCACCAGGCACAACCAACTCGGCCCCGGCCATCAGGGCCGGGAAAATGTCGATCAGGGATGAGTCGAAACTTAACGGTGAAAACTGCAGGACACGACTCTGTTCGTTCAGCGCTACACAGGCGCCAATCCAGGCGGTGAAATGCGCCAGATTGTGTTGGCTGAGCAATACGCCCTTTGGCCGACCCGTGGTGCCTGAAGTGAACAGCGCCATGCACGGTGCGTCGGCGCAGGGCCGATGGCGCATCAATGGCTGCGCGGGATCGCTGTTGTGTGGGTCGATCCTGCTCACATCCAGTACAACGAAATGGTCCCGCAGTGGGTGCCGGCCATTCTCCAGCAGCACACAGGCGCCGATGCTTTCCAGCATGCTTTGTTGGCGTTGCACCGGATGATCGGGTGCCAGTGGCAAATACACCGCGCCGCACCCCAGTACGGCGAGAATACTGGCATAGAGTTCGACGGATTTTTCCAGGCACACTCCGACTACTTGTGGTACCTCATGGGTCTCCAGCATCGGGAGTAACCGTTGCTGGATCGCCAAGGCACGTGTGTGAAGTTGGCGATAGGTCAGCACGTCCCCTGCAATATTCAACGCCGGTCGCTGGGCGAAGGTCTGAAGGCTGGCCTGCAATCGCTCAATCATGGGCACCTGGGCTGCCTGCAAAAGTGCCGGTTGCACGGTACGATTGAAGCGATGCATAAACGCCAATGCTTCCAGCCCTTGCAAGCCTTGCTCAGGCCAGGCGTTAGCTATGACCGTTGCAGAGAAACAAACGGGGTCTCTCGAAAAACAGCTGACCAGCAAGGCGACCCATTCCACCAGTGCGTCGGTTGCCTGTTGGCGCAGCCGCTGACCATTACCGCTGAACTCTTCGGTAACGTCATGCACAGCCAGCAAACGCTGCTCGCGGTCATAACAGCGAAACTGAAGGGTAGGCAGGCCGTGTTCGCCGATTGGGCCAATGCCCACGCGCAGGCTCATCCTGTGCGTGTCGGAGAATAAAGTTGGCAACGGCTGACTGCCGTCCTCAATCACCAGATCGACTGCTTCCACCCCGGCTGCGTGCCCGTACTGTCCCACCCTCTGTTTGATGGCATCCAGCGCTCTGCCGGAGCCCCCCCACCCAATCATCAAACGCTGCATGCCGATCTCCCCGCCTGGGCCAGATACCCATCTAAAGCCAGTGCAACGCTGGGTGTTTGCAGCATGCCGCTGTGATGTAGAAAATTCATGATGTTGCCCACCAGCGGATGCTGACGGGTGATGGGAAAGTCCACTGCCTCGATTTCATGCCGCAGTGCCAGGCGAACATCAGCACCGACATCCATGTGCTCGATCAGGAGCAGATCGAAGCCTTTTTGCAGATCATTGGTCAGGTAATGGGCCAGGAAAATTGGCAGGATTTCAGCGATGCTGTCACGGTCTTCCGGGCTTGCCGCTTGCCAGTAGAGGCGTACCAACTGCGCCCAGAATTGTGCGTGGCGCCCTTCATCAAACAAGTGATCGGCCATCAAGCCCCGGATGGATTGCTTGACGCTGTCGTCCTTGGAAAATGCCGCTACGTCCTGTGTCACGGTGTTTTCGGCAATAGCCACGGCAATCAATTCAACGACATCGTGCAGGTGTGCCGGAGTGTGAGCATGCGCCGCCGGCAGGGCGCGGCTCAGCTCTATCTGCCGGGGCAATTCGAGAGGCTGGACCCCCGTCATGTGCACGGCTTGTTGCAGGAAATCCAGTGCGACCAGCGCGTGGTAATCCTCATCCACCACGACGGTCATGGCGTCAATGCGACAGGCAAGGGGGAAGGGCAGCGAGAAGCGGTTTTTTGCAATGCTGCGAGCGGTCTTGTCGACGATCTCGGTTTCGAAGATCACCACATCGTTGATGAATTTGTAGAAGCTTTGCAGCAGTACGAAGTCGCGCCACGGCGAGCAGTGCTCAAGAAACGTCTCGCTGAGCACCAGGGGTTGGCGGCACAGGGGGAAAATCAATTTATCGTCGTTTTCCAGCAGGCGCCGAGGGCGAGTGCGAATGGTTGCACGACGTTCCCAGTCTTCGGCAAAGGAGCGGTAGTCAGTAGGGCTCATGATTGCACCTGTTGCATCGAGGTCCGTACGTCGTCCCAAAACGTGATGCGACTTTCCAAGGCGCTGAACGCCGTGCAGTCAGCTTGTCTCTGGCGTGCGGGGTCCGCGCCGATCAAGCGCTGAAGCAGTTGATGGGCTCCCGGGCCATGTGCCTGGCTGTCCATCTCGATGTGACGGTTGAGGTAGTGATGGAAGGTGGGCGCCTCGCGTTCAATGAAGCCGTTGCTGCGCGAAATGCGCTCGAACATCGAAGGGATGACACTTTCGCGGCCGTGGAGGAAAGCGGCCGCTACGCAATGGCTGGGTGCGTTCAGTGCGATCTGCAATGTGCTGTCAACGAAACGAGCCACACCAAGGGGCGCTTTGACTCTCTGCAAGGCGACGCTTGCTTCCACGCCCTGGTATTGCAGGTCAATGAAACGCGTGATTGCAAGCGTGCTGGCGCCCACCTCGGCCATTGCGTCCATATACAACTCGAAGTGGCTGCTGTAGCCGCGAGTTGGATGCACGTCCGACTCCTCACCCAGCACGATTTCATTGATCAGGCGGGCAGCGTGCGGGTCGGTGGGCGGGAACCAGGGTATCCCCGTGCAAGTCAGGTCTTGTTGCAAGCGTTTGGTCAGCGCCATGAAGTCCCAAACGGCAAATACATGGTGTTCCATAAAAAGTTGTAACTTTCTTAATGAAGTTATTTCTATAAATAACGGATGGCTGCACAACTGCAGTTTTTTTTGTTCAAGTAAGTGTTGGTGCATGGTTGACGCCTGTATTGCGACTGCTCTGAGCAGTGATGAGGATTTTGTAGTTGTTAAATAGACGGGTGACATTAGGTCAGGATGAGCATGCAGCGCCGTTGTTGGCGGAGGTGCGCGCAGCAAATTGAGCGGTCGGGTTTTTCGAGAAAAGATAATAAGC
>NZ_JBOICG010000164.1:0-15846 GCF_050739995.1 Pseudomonas sp.
GGTCAGACCCGCGCACCATGTCGCCACCAGCGAAGATCTTCGGGTTGCTGGTCTGGTGCTTGTACTGGCCTTGTTCCGGGGCTACAACGCGGCCTTGGCTCTCGGTCTGGATCTCGAACTGCTCGAACCACGGCGCCGGGCTTGGGCGGAAGCCAAAGGCGATGACCACGGCGTCGGCCGGGATGATCTCTTCGGAGCCCGGGATCGGCTCGGGGCTGCGACGGCCACGGGCGTCCGGTTCGCCGAGACGGGTCTCGACCACCTTCACGCCTTCGACACGGTCTTCACCGACGATAGCGATCGGCTGGCGGTTGTAGAGGAACTTCACGCCCTCTTCCTTGGCGTTCTTCACCTCTTTGCGCGAGCCCGGCATGTTGGCTTCGTCACGACGATAGGCACAGGTCACCGACTTGGCGCCCTGGCGGATCGAGGTGCGGTTGCAGTCCATCGCGGTGTCACCACCGCCGAGCACCACGACCTTCTTGCCTTTCATGTCGACGAAATCTTCCGGCGACTTTTCGAAACCCAGGTTGCGGTTGACGTTGGCGATCAGGAAGTCCAACGCGTCATACACACCCGGCAAGTCCTCACCGGCAAACCCGCCCTTCATGTAGGTGTAGGTGCCCATGCCCATGAACACCGCATCGTATTCTTCGAGCAGTTGCTCCATGGTCACGTCTTTGCCGATCTCGGTGTTCAGGCGGAACTCGATGCCCATGCCGGTGAACACTTCACGACGGTTGCTCAGGACGGTTTTTTCCAGCTTGAACTCGGGGATGCCGAAGGTCAGCAGGCCGCCGATTTCCGGGTTCTTATCGAACACCACCGGGGTCACGCCGCCACGCACCAATACGTCGGCACAACCCAGGCCGGCAGGGCCGGCGCCGATGATGGCGACGCGCTTGCCGGTCGGCTTGACCTTGGACATGTCCGGGCGCCAGCCCATGGCGAACGCGGTGTCGGTGATGTACTTCTCCACCGAACCGATGGTCACCGCGCCGAAGCCGTCGTTGAGGGTGCACGCACCCTCACACAGACGGTCCTGCGGGCACACCCGGCCGCACACTTCCGGCAGGGTATTGGTCTGGTGCGACAGCTCGGCGGCGGCGAGGATGTTGCCCTCGGCCACCAGCTTCAGCCAGTTGGGAATGAAGTTGTGCACCGGGCACTTCCATTCGCAATACGGGTTACCGCAACCCAGGCAGCGGTGGGCCTGGTCGGCCGAGTGCTGGGGTTTGAACGGTTCGTAGATTTCCACGAACTCTTTCTTGCGTTGACGCAACAGTTTCTTCTTCGGATCTTTGCGCCCGACATCGATGAACTGGAAGTCGTTATTCAGACGTTCAGCCATGTTAAAACCTCATCAAACTCTTCAGGCGCATATCACTGCGGGTTGGCACGGATGCTGGAAAGCAACGATTTCAGGTTGGCAGCCTTGGGCTTGACCAGCCAGAAACGACGCAGGTAATCATCGAGGTTCTCGGCGAGGTTACGACCCCATTCGCTGCCGGTCTCCTCGACGTACTCGTCCAGCACGTGCTGCAAGTGGTTCCGGTAGGACTCCATGGCTTCACCGCTGATCCGCTGGATCTCGACCAACTCGTGGTTGACCTTGTCGACGAAGGTGTTGTCCTGGTCGAGCACATAGGCGAAACCGCCGGTCATGCCCGAACCGAAGTTGTAACCGGTCTTGCCCAGTACCGCGACAAAGCCCCCGGTCATGTACTCGCAGCAGTGATCCCCGGTGCCTTCCACCACGGTGTGGGCACCGGAGTTACGCACGGCGAAACGCTCACCGGCCGTACCGGCAGCGAACAGCTTGCCACCGGTGGCGCCGTACAAGCAGGTGTTGCCGATGATGGCACTGTCCTGGGTCTTGTAAACGCTGCCTTTAGGCGGAACGATCACCAGCTTGCCGCCGGTCATGCCCTTGCCCACGTAGTCGTTGGCGTCGCCTTCCAGGTACATGTGCAGGCCACCGGCGTTCCATACGCCGAAGCTCTGGCCCGCAGTGCCCTTGAAGCGGAAGGTGATCGGTGCTTTCGCCATGCCCTGGTTGCCGTGCTTGCGCGCGATTTCGCCGGAGATGCGGGCGCCGATGGAGCGGTCGCAGTTGCAGATGTCCAAAGCGAATTCGCCACCGCTGGCGTCATTGATCGACGAAGCGGCCATCCCGACCATCTTCTCGGCCAGCAGGCCTTTGTCGAACGGCGGGTTACGGTCGACACCACAAAACTGCGGTTTGTCAGCCGGGATGTGATCACTCCCGAGCAACGGCGTCAGGTCCAGATGGTGTTGCTTGGCGGTCTGGCCTTCGAGGATTTCCAGCAGGTCGGTACGACCGATCAGCTCCTCCAGCGAACGCACGCCCAGCTTGGCCAACCACTCACGGGTTTCTTCGGCGACGTAGGTGAAGAAGTTCACCACCATGTCGACGGTGCCGATGTAATGATCCTTGCGCAGCTTCTCGTTCTGAGTCGCGACGCCGGTGGCGCAGTTGTTCAGGTGGCAGATACGCAGGTATTTGCAGCCCAGGGCGATCATAGGCGCAGTACCGAAGCCGAAGCTTTCGGCGCCAAGAATCGCGGCCTTGATCACGTCGAGGCCGGTTTTCAGGCCGCCGTCGGTTTGCACACGGACCTTGCCGCGCAGGTCGTTGCCGCGCAGGGTCTGGTGGGTTTCAGCCAGACCGAGTTCCCACGGTGCGCCGGCGTACTTGATCGAAGTCAGCGGCGAAGCGCCGGTGCCGCCATCGTAGCCGGAGATAGTGATCAGGTCGGCATAGGCCTTGGCCACGCCAGCGGCGATGGTGCCCACGCCAGCTTCTGCTACCAGTTTCACCGAGACCAGGGCCTGCGGGTTGACTTGTTTCAAGTCGAAAATCAGCTGCGACAAGTCTTCGATCGAGTAGATGTCGTGGTGCGGTGGTGGCGAGATCAGAGTCACGCCCGGCACTGCATAACGCAGCTTGGCGATCAAACCGTTGACCTTACCGCCAGGCAGCTGGCCGCCTTCACCGGGTTTGGCACCCTGGGCGACCTTGATCTGCAGCACTTCGGCGTTGACCAGGTATTCCGGGGTCACACCGAAACGGCCGGTGGCGACCTGCTTGATTTTCGAGCTCTTGATGGTGCCGTAGCGCGCCGGGTCTTCGCCGCCTTCGCCGGAGTTGGAACGCGCACCCAGGCGGTTCATGGCTTCGGCCAAGGCTTCGTGGGCCTCAGGCGACAAGGCGCCCAGGGAGATACCGGCGGAGTCGAAGCGCTTGAGGATCGACTCCAGCGGCTCGACTTCGCTGATGTCCATCGGCGTGTCCAGGGTCTTCACCTTGAACAGGTCGCGGATCATCGACACCGGGCGGTTATCCACCAGGCTCGTGTATTCCTTGAACTTGGCGTAGTCGCCCTGCTGCACGGCGGCTTGCAGGGTGTTCACCACGTCCGGGTTGTACGCGTGGTATTCGCCACCGTGCACGAACTTGAGCAGGCCGCCTTGCTGGATCGGCTTGCGCGCGCTCCAGGCTTCAGCGGCCAGGGCTTTCTGCTCGGCTTCGATGTCGACGAAACGCGCGCCCTTGATGCGGCTTGGCACGCCACGGAAGCTCAGGTCGCAGACTTCTTCGGACAGGCCGATGGCTTCGAACAGTTGCGCACCACGGTAGGACGTGACGGTGGAGATGCCCATCTTCGATAGGATCTTCAGCAACCCCTTGGTGATGCCCTTACGGTAGTTCTTGAACACCTCATAGAGGTCGCCCAGCACTTCACCGGTACGGATCAGGTCGCCCAGTACTTCATAGGCCAGGAACGGATACACCGCCGAGGCGCCGAAACCGATCAGCACCGCGAAGTGGTGCGGGTCACGGGCGGTGGCGGTTTCCACGAGGATGTTGGAGTCGCAGCGCAGGCCCTTTTCGGTCAACCGGTGGTGCACCGCGCCAGTCGCCAGCGAGGCATGGATCGGCAGCTTGCCTGGAGCAATGTGGCGGTCGGTCAACACGATCTGGGTACGACCGGCGCGCACGGCTTCTTCGGCCTGGTCGGCGACATTGCGTACCGCGGCTTCAAGGCCGAGGCTCTCGTCGTAGTTCAGGTCGATGATCTGGCGGTCGAAGCCTGGGCGGTCCAGGGTCATCAGCGAGCGCCACTTGGCCGGGGACACTACCGGCGAGCTGAGGATTACGCGGGAGGCATGCTCCGGCGATTCCTGGAAGATGTTGCGCTCGGCACCGAGGCACACCTCCAACGACATCACGATGGCTTCGCGCAGCGGGTCGATCGGTGGGTTGGTCACCTGGGCGAACTGCTGGCGGAAGTAGTCGTACGGCGTGCGCACGCGCTGGGACAGCACGGCCATCGGCGTGTCGTCGCCCATGGAGCCGACGGCCTCGTAGCCTTGCTCGCCGAGCGGACGCAGTACCTGGTCGCGCTCTTCGAACGTGACCTGGTACATCTTCATGTATTGCTTGAGCTGGTCAACGTCATAGAAAGCCGAACCGTGGTCGTTGTCTTCCATGGTCGCCTGGATGCGCAGGGCATTCTTGCGCAGCCATTGCTTGTACGGATGACGAGACTTCAAGCGGTTGTCGATCGCGTCGGTGTCGAGGATCTGCCCGGTTTCGGTGTCCACGGCCAGGATCTGCCCAGGGCCTACGCGGCCTTTGGCGATGACGTCTTCGGGCTTGTAGTCCCACACGCCGATTTCCGACGCCAGAGTGATGAAACCATTGGTGGTGGTGACCCAACGCGCCGGGCGCAGGCCGTTGCGGTCGAGCAGGCACACCGCATAGCGGCCGTCGGTCATGACCACGCCGGCCGGGCCGTCCCACGGTTCCATGTGCATCGAGTTGTACTCGTAGAACGCACGCAGGTCCGGGTCCATGGTTTCGACGTTCTGCCACGCAGGCGGAATGATCATGCGCACGCCACGGAAGAGGTCGATGCCGCCGGTGACCATCAGCTCGAGCATGTTGTCCATGCTCGAGGAGTCGGAACCTACGCGGTTGACCAGCGGGCCGAGTTCTTCCAGGTCCATCAGGTCGTTGGCGAACTTGGTACGACGAGCCACGGCCCAGTTGCGGTTGCCGGTAATGGTGTTGATCTCGCCGTTGTGGGCGAGGAAGCGGAATGGCTGGGCCAACGGCCATTTCGGCAGGGTGTTGGTGGAGAAGCGCTGGTGGAACACGCAGATTGCGGTTTGCAGGCGCTCATCGCTCAGGTCTGGATAGAAGGCGGTGAGGTCCGCCGGCATCATCAGGCCTTTATAGATGATGGTCTTGTGAGAAAAGCTACAGATGTAGTGGTCGGTGTCGGCGGCGTTGGATACCGACGAGCGACGACGGGAGGTGAACAGCTTGATCGCCATGTCCTGGTCGCTCAGGCCGTCGCCTGCGATGAACACTTGTTCGATCTGCGGCAGGCGCTCCAAGGCCAGGCGGCCGAGCACGCTGGTGTCGATTGGCACTTTGCGCCAGCCAACGAGTTGCAGGCCGGCAGCCAGGATCTCGCGGTTCATGTTCTCACGAGCGGCTTCGGCTTTGACCGGGTCCTGGTTGAAGAACACCATGCCCACGGCATATTGCTTGGGCAGGTCGACTGCAAATTGCTCTTTTGCGACAGCGCGCAGGAACTGGTCGGGCTTTTGAATCAGCAAGCCACAACCGTCACCGGTCTTGCCGTCGGCGTTGATCCCACCGCGGTGGGTCATGCAGGTCAGGGCCTCGATGGCCGTTTGCAAAAGGGTATGACTGGGCTGGCCCTGCATGTGGGCTATCAGGCCGAAACCGCAGTTATCCTTGAATTCATCGGGTTGGTACAGACCTGCTTTCATAGACACTTTCTCACCAGGCTGCCTCTTATATCGAGGCAAATTTCTTTTCAATTCAACCGGTTACCTTCCACGCCGAACGTACGCCGGCTTAGCGGGGGCAAAAGGGAGGTCATTGTACACACCGACACAGACGCTCACAAATTTAGCGACGAAATGTCGCAAATCTATGTCGCATTTATGAAAGGTTTAAAGCGATATGCTGTGCTAGTCAAAACTTTTTTAATTCTGACCGCATCGACTCAAAAGCTACTGTGACGCAGACACCACAAAGCGCGCGGTCCTTGGGGGACTGCACGCACTTGCGGTTATTTTTTGAGGTGCCGGGAGGGCGGCCTGGGTAAGGCCGCCGGATCTTCAGCGAGTTGCTGCCAGTTCTTGTTGAACGCTGGCAACAGTGCGAGGCCAAGGTTTACCAGCCTGAACCTTCGCTGGCAAGGTTTTGATCGCAGAATCGGCTGCTGCACGGCTGGAGAAGCTGCCGTAGGTAATCACGTAGAGAGGCTTGCCGTTGAGCACTTTCTTGAAATAACGGTACTCGCCGCCCTGCTCTTTCACGAACGCCTGGGCGTTGGCTTCGGAACTGGTACCCAGGATCTGCACGACGAAATGACCAGCTGGCTGGCTGGTGTACCAGCTACTACCAGCGGCGGCTGGAGCGGCCTTGGCAACGGTGGCAGCTGGCTTTTCAACCGGCTTGGCGACAGGTGCAGGCTTGGCGACTGGAGCCGGTGCCACAGGCTTTGCCACAGGGGCTGGCTTGGCGGTGGCAACGGTCGGTGCCGGGATCGGCTTGGCAACCGCAGCCGGCTGACCCGCTGGTACGCCTGCAGGCGGCGCAGTGGTGGTCACGGTCGGTGGTGTGGCGCTGGAGCCTTCCACCGGCACGCCATCGTCGCCTTCGGAGATGCCACCGGCCTCTTCGGCGAGCGGGCCGCGCATGACAGGCTGGCCGACCATCGGCAGGTTGGTCGGTTGGCCGGAGTTGGCAAATTCGACGTTCGGCGTGGGTTTGCCCAATGGCAACTGCGCCTGTTCGGTCGGCGCGCCGGCAGTGGTAGGCGCTTTGCTGCGACCCGGGATCAACCAGGCGGCGGCTACAGCAACCACGACAACCGCGGAAATAGCCAATACGTGCTTCTTAGGCATAGTGAACCCCATCTTTGGACGCTTCACCGCAGAGCGGCTGGCAATCATGGCTTCGATCATTGCATCGCGGGCAACCTGGTTGATGGTGCCAGGCCAGCCGTCGGAGCTTTCGTGAATATCAGAGATCTGCTGGGCGGAGAAAAGTTCGATACCCGCCCCTGCGCCTTCCAGGCGCTGAGCCAGGTATTCGCGGGTTTCTTCTTCTTCGTACGGCTGCAATTCGATGACGTGGAACAGTTCCTGGTCGCCACTGATCTGCTCCAGATCGGCGATCATCGACGACTCACCGAACAGGAATACGTGCGGGCGACCTTCCGGCGTGCCCGCCGCCAGCGCCAGCAGCGCTTCCAGGGCAGATTCGTCGAGCTGCTCGGCGTCATCCACCAGCAGGTAGACTTCCTGGCCCGTCAGCCCCAGCTGCACCACTTGCTTGAGAATCGCGTTCGGCTCGGCGGTGGAGACGTCCAGCGCCTGGGCCACTTGGCGCAGCACGCCCGCCGCATCACCGGCACCACGGGCCGACACAACCACGCTCTGCACCGATTGCTTGTTGGTGCTGGCCACCAGTGCCTGGCGCAGCAAGGTCTTGCCGCTGCCCAGCGGGCCGGTCACCACCAGCAACAGCTGGCTGTACCGCGCCAGGTGATGCAGTTGGCCGAGTACCGGCTTGCGCTGCGCCGGGAAGAATTTGAAGCCAGGCACCCGCGGAGCAAATGGGTCGTGGCTGAGCTGGAAATGGCCGAGGAACGCCTCGTCGGCATGCAAACTAGTCATCGGGATCTTATTAACCTTTAAGCTGGGCCAGGGCGCGGTAATCCGCTCCCAGCGTGGCCTGTAAAATCTCTTTCGGATAATCGTCGGTCACTACCGCTTCGCCCATGTGGCGCAGCAGTACCAGTCGCAGTCGACCGTCGATCACTTTCTTGTCTATTGCCATATGTTCGAGGAAATCCGCCTCGGTCATCTCCTCAGGCGGAATGACCGGCAAACCCGCACGCTGGAACAGGCGGATGCCACGATCACGCTCCTGGGCAGTGATCCAGCCCAAGCGTTGTGACATTTCTAACGCCATCACCGTGCCAGCAGCTACGGCCTCCCCGTGCAACCACACACCATAGCCCATGTGCGTTTCGATCGCATGGCCGAAGGTGTGACCCAGGTTCAAGGTGGCCCGCACGCCGGACTCCCGTTCGTCGGCATTCACCACCAACGCCTTGGCGGCGCAGGAGCGGGATATCGCTTCGGTCAATGCCGCTTGATCAAGATTGCGCAGTGCATCGACGTGCTCTTCCAGCCAGGTCAGGAATGGCTCGTCGCAGATCAGCCCGTACTTGATGACTTCCGCCAGACCGGCGGACAGTTCACGCGGCGGCAGGGTGTTCAGCGTGGCAGTGTCGATCAGCACGGCATTCGGCTGATAGAACGCGCCGACCATGTTCTTGCCCAGCGGATGGTTGATTCCGGTCTTGCCACCCACCGACGAGTCGACCTGGGACAGCAAGGTGGTCGGTACCTGGATAAAGTCCACGCCGCGCTGGTAGCAAGCGGCTGCAAAGCCGGCCATGTCCCCGATGACACCGCCGCCCAGGGCGATAACGGTGGTACGGCGGTCATGACGCGCAGTGAGCAGGCCATCAAAGATCAGTTGCAGGGTTTCCCAGTTCTTGTGGGCTTCGCCGTCAGGCAAGATCACAGAGATCACCGAGTAAGCCGCCAGGCTGCGGCTCAGACGCTCAAGATACAGTGGCGCGACCGTTTCATTGGAGATGATCGCCACTTGCCGCCCGGCAATATGCGGTGCGAGCAATTCGGGCTGGTCCAACAAACCTTCGCCGATGTGGATCGGGTAGCTGCGCTCGCCTAGATCGACCTTAAGTGTCTGCATGTGTCCCCGCGTTGAGATGTATTGACGACCGGTAACGTCAAGATCTGACGTCGCCTGATGGCTCTACGCCACACTCCGTAGGAAAATGGCGCGCCGCCGAGAATAGCGCATTTCGGGCCTGGCTTTAACGGGGTGGCAGCTGTTGCAGGCGCTCAAGAATGTCGAGAACTACCATCCGGGGTGGCCGTTCATCGGTTTCCACCACCAGATCAGCGATTTCCCGGTAGAGCGGATCGCGCAGCGCCAACAGATCCCGCAGGGTCTTTGCCGGGTCGGCGGTGCGCAGTAATGGGCGATTGCGGTCACGGGCAGTGCGGCCAACCTGCTGCTCCACTGAGGCATGCAGATAGACCACCCGACCACCGGCATGCAGCGCCCGACGGTTCTCATCGCGCATCACTGCGCCACCGCCGGTGGCCAATACCACGCCGTCGCAGCCGCATAGCTCGGCAATCATCGCCTGCTCGCGGTCGCGAAAGCCCAGTTCGCCTTCCTTATCGAAGATCCATGGGATATTGGCGCCCGTGCGCAATTCAATTTCCTTGTCGGAATCTTTGAACGGCAGGCGCAGCTCTTTGGCCAGCAAACGGCCGATGGTGCTTTTTCCAGCGCCCATCGGTCCTACAAGAATCAAATTTCGCACAGAATCAACGACTCACAGCAATCGCCTGGTTATTCATAATACGCGGAGTCAGGAATACCAGCAGCTCGGATTTTTTCTCCGCCAGCACATCGCGCCGGAAAAGTCGGCCAAGATACGGCACATCGCCCAAAAATGGCACTTTATCTACCACTTTGCTTTGGGTATTGGAGAAAACCCCACCGATAACAATGGTCTCGCCATCCTTGACCAGCACCTTGGCATTCACCTCGTTTTTCTTGATCGGTGGCACGTCGTTGAGTTTGTTCAGGTAGTCAGGCTCATCCTTGGTGACTTTGACCTCCATGATGACCCGGTCGTCGGGAGTGATTTGCGGGGTCACTTCCAGGGATAACGAAGCCTCCTTGAACGACACCGATGTAGCGCCACTGGAACTGGATTCCTGATAGGGGATCTCGGTGCCTTTGAGGATGCGCGCGGTTTCTTTGTCGGCGGTGACCACTTTGGGTTGCGAGACGATTTCACCGTTGCCGGTTTTTTCCATGGCAGTCAGTTCAAGATCCAGCAACAGATTGTCGCTGATATAGGCGATGCCCAGGCCTGACGTGCCCGTCAGTGAACCCAAGTCGACAAAGGGTGAGCTGGGCGGGTTTTCCGGTAGCTCCGCGCCTTCAGGCAGCGGTTTGCGAATACCGCCAGCGCTCCAATTACCCCGGTTCAGCCCACCACCCCAACGCACGCCCAGGCTTTTGTCGTAATCGACATTGGCCTCGACGATGCGCGCCTCGATCATCACCTGCCGCACAGGAATGTCCAGTTGCGCCACGATTCGCCGCAGTTCCTCCAGCCGCTCCCCAGTCTGATAGGCGATGATGTTGTTGGTGCGGTCGTCCACCGCTACCGAGCCGCGCTCATCGGTGGTGCCTTCAAGCCCGTTGACGGATTGGAACAACTTGGCCAGGTCCGCCGCCTTGGCGTAGTTGACCTGCAACAACTCCCGACGCAAGGGCGCCAGCTCGGCCATCTGCTTGCGCGACTCCAACGTCAGCAACTCGCGAGCAGCCAATTCGTCGGCTGGGGCGACCAGCAATACACCGGCTTTGAGCCGCTTATCCAAGCCTTTGGTGTGCAGCACCAAGTCCAGCGCCTGATCCCAGGGTACGTCCTTGAGCCGCAAGGTAATCGAACCCTGCACCTCATCGCTGGCGACTAGGTTGAGGCCCGCGATATCAGCGATTTGCTGCAACACTGCGCGCAGCTCGATGTTCTGGAAATTCAGATTCAGCTTTTCGCCGGAGTACGCCCCCGCCACCACGCCATCAGGAGGCGGCAGCTGGATCAGGTCCAGGCGATTGGGCACAGCAGCAGCCATCGGTGCCGTGAACGCTATCCATAGCGCCACACCGAAGGACGAGAAAGTCCTTTTCATTGATTGATTCCGTTATGAGTTGACGTTCAGCTTCAGGGTTCGCGGGCGCTCCAGCCATGCACCCTGTTCATCGGGGAACAGCTCGACCAGTTCGATGTGGCCGTCATGAATAGCGTTGACCCGGCCATGATTCGGCCCCAGGTAGTCGCCTACCGCCAGCCGATAGACCTCTGATGCCGCACGCAGCAAGGCAAAGACCTGCCCACCGCGGGACAATGTGCCGACCATTTCGAACTGATCGGTAGCCAGACCTTCCAGCTTCCCCCTGATACGGGTGGGATCAGGCGCAAGCGCCGGCCTGCCAAGTACCCGTTCAACCTGCAAAGCAAATGGCTGGAACGGATCACGCCGGGATGATGAGTCGTCGGCAAAGCGCGCCCCAGGGTCGATTGCCTGCCCGCGAGGCGAGTCGCGGCGATAGGTTTTAGCCAACAGATTGAGATGCAGCAAGGCGCCATCCGGTCGAAGCGCAACATCATGCACAGTCACGATCCTCGACAGCCCGCCCAAGGCCGCCACAAACATCGCAAGGTCGTGGTAAACCCCACTAGCCCCTATCTGCACGGGTTGTTCAATGAGAAACGACCGCGGCTGCTCATCCAAGACCGTGATGCCCTCCACCACCAGCCCATTGGCCGCCGCCAGACGAGTAATGTCCTCAAGAAACGCAGGCACCTCGGACTGGCCGGAAATACGCCCTAACAGCCCCGCAGCTTGCTGCTCCATCACCCCGAACTGGCGGGTACGCGCTTCAAGGCTGGCAGCCACATCAGCTCTTTGCGCAAGCTGTTGTTGCAGTGCCACTTCCCGAGCTTCAACTACGTGCAATCGCTCCCGCGACGGGCTCAGGTACCAGGCTTCTCCCACCACCATCATCAGGCAGGCCAACGCGCAGGCGAGCAGAACCTTGCCAGGCCAGGGCCATGTTGCAGCGTTGTAGGTGAGTGCGGAAAAGTCGAGCCTGGGCAGGCTCATGGTTGCGCCTCGGTGGATTCCCCCTGACGCACCATCAACTGGAACTCATTGTCGCCGCTCCCAGCGTCCGTACGCACACGCTGGAGCCGCGTTGCGTGGGTGCCCTGCGAGGCTTCAAGGCGGCGCATCAACCGGGCGATGTCCTCGCTGGTTTCAGCACTGCCGCTGACGCTGACGGTATCGCCTTCCGCCAGCACCTCGTGCAGCCGGACGCCATCAGGCACTGCGCGCGCCAACTGATCAAACAACTGGGCACTGGTAGAACGGGTGTCATGCAGGTCCTGCACAACCTTCATGCGCTCTGCCAACTGCTGGCTTCGCTCCTGCAGGTCGTCGATGGTCTTGATGCGCGAATCCTGGACGGCGACTTCCTTGCCCAAGTGATGATTACGCGCCACTTGCCGGTCTATCGCCTGATCGATCACCTGATCAGCCAGCCACACCGCAGCGAGTGCCACACCGGCGAACGCCAGGAGCAGCATCAGGAAATATTTGCGCCGCCGTTGCACCAGCGCCTCGCGCCAAGGCAAAAGATTGATTCGTGTCATCCAGCGAAACTCCTCAGGGCCAACCCGCAAGCCACTCCCATCTCCTGGGCATCCACCGCCCATTGTGCGCCATCGACTCGATGACCCGGCGTGAAGCTGGCAAAATCCTGACGGCTCGCGCGCTCCAATGCAAACCCCTCGATGTCCACCACCTGCGGGACAAGCCCGGCAAGGGCCAAAACCGCGGCGCGGGCCTCGACCTGTTCCTTGAGGCAGGCGGCCAATAATACTTCGACCCTGCGCGGGTCCTGAATCGAAGGGCCGCGGACTTGAAAGTCGATGGCCACATCATCCAATGGATAGGGAATGTACTGGTCGGCCTCCATCTGGATCATCCAGACCATCTCCTCATCGCTGAGCCCCGCGTCCATTTCGATCACCCGCGTGATGACCGAGGGCCCAACCACGGCCACCGCTGCCTGGCGAGCCGATGTACGCAACCGTGCGTGCGCTTGACGCAGCGCCTGCCCTATCCCCTCGACATCCAGCAATGTGCCATCGACCACGGCATGGGATGACAGCCCCTGCGTGGCATAACCCTCGACGGTATACCCAGTGGCCGAACGGCCCAGTTCGATCAGCTTGATACCGGCCTCATGAATATCGACACCCAGAACGCTGTCGGTTTTTCGCCTGAAAAATCCTTTTCTCATAAAACTCCCTAAAACTTTACCTGTCATACCGCCTGATTGCCGCCGGCCGTCGTGCATTCGGTCGACTTGTTTGAGTGGCGCGAATGACGCCCCAAGCCGAAAATGCTTTAATGCCCAGCGTTTTTTCCCGCTTTTTATCTGCAGCTCGGGTCGATCCATCGCTTGCCATGCATGCCCCGACGCGTAACCCATTCTTTTCTCTGGAAATCCAAAAGCCTTGATTCGTCTGCTGAAGTTTTTCGGGTACTCCATTGTCGCGATTGTCTGCGGGCTGCTGCTCGTACTCAGCGGTGCCTACCTCTACCTTAGTCCGGGTTTGCCCTCCGTAGAGGCGCTCAGAAGTATCCAGTTGCAGATTCCTTTGCGGGTCTACAGCAGCGATGAAAAACTGATCGCGGAGTTCGGCGAAATGCGCCGCACACCGATCCGTTTCGCCGATATTCCACCCAATTTCATCAGTGCGCTGTTGTCCGCCGAAGACGATAATTTCGCCAACCACTACGGTGTCGACCCCAGCAGCCTGGTGCGTGCAGCCACACAATTGGTAAAAAGCGGGCACATCCAGTCAGGCGGCAGCACCATCACCATGCAAGTGGCGAAGAACTTCTTCCTCACCAGCGAACGCAGCTTTTCGCGCAAGGCCACCGAGATCCTCCTGGCCTTGCAAATCGAGCGTCAGCTGACCAAGGACGAGATCCTTGAGCTGTACGTGAACAAGATCTACCTGGGCAACCGCGCCTACGGGATCGAGGCGGCGTCCCAGGTCTACTACGGCAAGTCGATTCGTGATGCCAGCCTCGCGCAGATGGCCATGATTGCCGGCCTGCCGAAGGCCCCGTCGCGCTTCAACCCGCTGGCCAACCCGGCGCGCAGCAAAGAGCGCCGCGACTGGATCCTGGGCCGCATGTACAAGCTGGGCAAGATCGACCAGGCCGCCTACGAAAGTGCCGTGGCCGAGCCGCTGAACGCCAGCTATCACGTGCCGACGCCGGAAGTGAATGCGCCATACATCGCCGAAATGGCCCGCGCCGAGATGGTCGGTCGCTATGGCAGCGACGCCTATACCGAAGGTTTCCGTGTCACCACGACGGTTCCGAGCAACTTGCAGGAAATTGCCAACCACTCGGTGCACGAGGGCCTGATTACTTATGACCAGCGTCACGGCTACCGTGGCCCCGAGTCACGCCTGCCCGGCAAGACCCTGAGTGCCTGGACTGCAGAGCTGGGCAAGCAGCGCTCGATCAGTGGCCTGGAACCGGCCATCGTCACCCAGGTGAAGAAAGATGGCGTGCAAGTGCTGACTCGCACCGGCGAAGCGCACGTGGCTTGGGACAGCATGAAATGGGCACGCCCGTTCCTGAACACCAACAGCATGGGCCCGATGCCCAAGCAGCCGTCGGACGTGGCGCAGGTGGGTGACTTGATCCGCGTGCAGCGCCAGAAGGATGACAGTCTCAAATTCAGCCAAGTGCCGGTGGCACAGGGCGCCCTGGTCTCCCTCGACCCGCAGAACGGTGCGATCCGTGCCTTGGTCGGCGGCTTTGCCTTCGAGCAGAGCAACTACAACCGCGCCATCCAGGCCAAGCGCCAGCCGGGCTCGAGCTTCAAGCCATTCATCTACAGCGCCGCGCTGGACAATGGCTACACCGCCGCAAGCCTGGTCAACGACGCACCGATCGTGTTCGTCGATGAGTACCTGGACAAGGTCTGGCGCCCGAAGAACGACACCAATACGTTCCTCGGCCCGATCCGCGTGCGCGAAGCGTTGTACAAGTCGCGCAACCTCGTATCGATTCGCCTGCTGCAAGCGATGGGCGTCGGCAAGACTATCGACTACATCACGCGCTTTGGCTTCAACAAGTCGGACCTGCCGCCAAACCTGTCCCTGGCCCTGGGCACCGCCACCCTCACGCCAATGGAGATCGCCACTGGCTGGAGCACCTTTGCCAACGGCGGCTACAAGATCACGCCGTACCTGATCGACAAGGTCGAAAGCCGCAATGGCGAAACCCTGTTCACCGCCAACCCACCACGGGTGCCGGGTGATGTGGTCAACGGCGTAGCCGCCCCTGACGGCATCGCTGCACCGGGCAATGGTGGCATCACTGTCGAGCCAACCCCAGGCACAGCGCCCGTCGCCAGCACCACCGCACCGACCGAACCTCAAGCGCCTGCCGTTGCACCGCGCGTAGTGGATGGCCGTACCACTTACATCCTCAACAGCATCCTTGAGGACGTGATCAAGAAGGGCACCGGCCGCCGCGCATTGGCCCTGGGCCGTGCGGATATCGCGGGCAAGACCGGTACCACCAACGAGTCCAAGGACGCCTGGTTCTCCGGCTATAACGCCGACTACGTGACCACCGTGTGGACCGGCTACGACCAGCCGGAAAGCCTGGGCCGCCGCGAGTTCGGCGGCACCGTCGCGCTGCCGATCTGGATGAGCTACATGGGCGCGGCCTTGAAAGACAAGCCACTGCACACCCAGCCGGAACCGGAAGGCATCCTGAGCCTGCGGATCGACCCGGTCAGTGGCCGCGCGGCCTCGCCTAGCACGCCGAATGCTTACTTCGAACTGTTCAAGAGCGAAGACACGCCGCCGTCGGTCAACGAGCTGGGCAATGGCGTTGCACCGGGCAGCCCGCTGCCGGCAGATGAAGGGGCGCCGATCGACCTGTTCTGACCCTGTAGTGAGCGGGCTTGCCCCGCGCTGGGTGGCGAAGCCGCCCCAATCCAGGCATCGAGTTTCTCCAGTTAGAACGAAGTGTCAGTTTTTGGGG
>NZ_JBOICG010000165.1:0-8991 GCF_050739995.1 Pseudomonas sp.
GCTACATATCCTGCGTCTGGCACAACGTTTTCGCGAGCAAGCCCGCTCCCACAGGGAGGCTGCACATGGCTCAGGGCCGCTGTTTACGCCCCGCCATATGCTGCAAATACCCCACCAGCAAATCCAGCTCATCGTCAGGCAATACACTCGCCGCGAACGCAGGCATTTTCGCCTGTGGCCAATGCCGCAAACTCTGCGGGTCGCGGATATAACGCTTGAGGAAGTCCCCACTGAAATACTCGGTGGGGTTGTAGGGGATGTTCAAATCCGGTCCCACCTGCGCATCGCCCGCACCATTGAGCCGATGGCACGCCAGGCAGTTTTTCTGGAACAGCGCAAAACCCTGGTTGATGGGGTCATTCGCCGCCAGCTTCGGGTCGGGTAGCAAGGCTGGGAAGCGCTCTGCCACGGTCTTCAATTGCTTGATCCCGGAGATCTGGAACGGCCACTGTTCTGGGCTGATGTGACCCGCTCGCGGGTCGGTCCACACCAAGTAAAACGGCCCGGCACTCGGTTTGCCTTCCGCCAGCGGGGGCCATGGGTGGGCTGGGTCTTCAACCGCCAGCCAGGCACGCGCGCCGTGTGTTTCCAGCAAAGGTGCGGCAGTCAGTTCGGCGGCGAAGCCATCGAGGGCGACGGCTTGCAGGTGGCTTTCCGGCTGCAGTCCCGGGAGGAGGGCCGCTAGCGGCACTGCGCGATAAGTCATGTTGTGTTTGTAAGACACATCATCGACGACCTGCACCGTTTGTACATCGGGCCGCTTGAGCAAGTCGGAGGTCTGCCAGGTCTTGCTGGTGTGCTCCAGTTCGATGGTCAGTTGCGCGGCAGAGACCGGCAGGCTCAGTAACGCGGCGAGGAGGGCGAGGATGGTTTTCAAGAGAAAGGCCCGGTGCGATGGGGGATGGCGTTTACGATACCGGAAATTCCCACGCAAAACGGCAGCGCCTGCACAGGACCGCTATGCGCAATGTCCCGGCAGGTGCTGCCAAAAACTGCAGTCCTGAGGCTGTGTGTGCACCGAATGTGGGGATTGAGTCGTCACCCGATAACCTTGGTTAGATTGGGCAAGATCAGAATCAGTGTGGTGGCGAAAAGAATAAGTCCCGCCTGACGTACTTTCGAATGTTTGAACATGGCTGACTGCCTTTTGTTGTTATTCCTGAGCGTCAAATACGTGCCGGTAAATTCCACTATGCCGATATGACGTGTCGCTTTTCTTACAGCTGCTCCAGCAAAACCCGGCAACAGCTTCTTACAGATTCAACCTTAGAGCCCCCGTTCTGCGCGGCTTAGATCCATTTCATATCAGCTTATTGGTATTTGCGCTTAAAACGGCATGAGGCTATTCGCCATCTTGGCGCCAGCCCTAGGGCTAGACAGCTAAAACGATTAATCAGTGGTTTCCCATAGCTGCCTACCGTTCGTCCGAGCGAGGGGGTCAAAAGCAATGAGCGCATCCGTCATTGAAACCGTGTCAATCGGGCCTAAGGTAGGGGCACACACGCACTGCGGTTCGAGGACGTCATGACCCAAGCTTTGATCTTTGATGCGATACGTACGCCCCGGGGCAAAGGCAAGGCCGATGGTGCCTTGCACAGTGTCAAACCGGTCAATCTGGTGGCCGGTTTGCTCACGGCGCTGGCCCGGCGCAGTGATCTCGATACGCACCAGGTCGATGACATCGTCCTCGGCTGCGTCACTCCGATAGGTGACCAGGGCGCCGACATCGCCAAGACGGCCGCGTTGGTGGCGGATTGGGACATTAGCGTCGCCGGCGTACAGATCAACCGCTTCTGCGCCTCGGGCCTGGAGGCGGTGAACCTTGGCGCGATGAAAGTGCGCTCTGGTTTCGAAGACCTGGTGGTGGTGGGGGGTGTTGAGTCCATGTCCCGCGTGCCCATGGGCAGCGACGGTGGGGCCTGGGTGCTCGACCCGCAAACCAATATGCACAGTCATTTCACGCCCCAAGGCATTGGCGCCGATTTGATCGCCACGTTGGAAGGCTTCAGTCGCCAGGATGTCGATACCTTCGCCCTAAAGTCCCAGCAGAAAGCGGCCAGGGCACGTGCAGATGGGTCCTTCAATAAATCATTGATTCCGGTGCAGGACCAGAACGGCATTGTGCTGCTGGACCATGACGAGTTTATCCGCGGCGATTCCACCCTCGACGGCCTGGGCAAACTCAAGCCCAGCTTTGAGATGATGGGCTTGATGGGCTTCGACGCTACCGCACTGCGGGTCTACAGCCATGTGGAGCGCATCCACCATGTCCACACGCCGGGCAACAGCTCCGGCATCGTCGATGGCGCTGCATTGATGTTGATTGGTTCCGAGGCCAAGGGCCGCGAACTGGGACTGCAACCGCGAGCACGCATCGTCGCCACGGCGGTCACCAGCACTGACCCGACCATCATGCTCACCGGCCCGGCGCCGGCCACGCGTAAAGCTCTGGCCAAGGCCGGGTTGCGCGTAGAAGACATCGACCTGTTCGAAGTCAATGAAGCCTTCGCCTCGGTGGTGCTCAAGTTCATCAAGGACATGGGTATCGACGCCGCACGGGTCAACGTCAACGGTGGTTCCATAGCCATGGGCCATCCTTTGGGTGCCACCGGCTGCGCGATCCTCGGCACCCTGCTCGACGAGCTGGAAGTGCGTCGGCAGCGCTATGGCCTGGCCACCCTGTGTGTCGGCGGTGGCATGGGCATCGCCACCATTATCGAACGCCTCTGAGCCTAAGGAACCCGTCATGACCGACGCCATTCGTTACGAAAAAGGCCAGGACCAGATTGTGGTGCTGACCCTCGACATGCCAGGCCAGAGTGCCAACACCATGAACGCCGCCTATCGCGAGGCCATGGCGGCCACCGTCGCACGCCTGGAGGTGGAAAAGGACGACATCGCAGGGGTGGTAATCACCTCAGCAAAGAAAACATTCTTTGCCGGTGGCGACCTCAATGAGTTGATCAAAGTCGACAAGGCCCACGCCAAGGATTTCTACGACGGCGTGCTGGTGCTGAAATCACAATTGCGTCGCCTGGAAACCCTCGGCAAACCGGTCGTGGCCGCGATCAATGGCGCGGCGCTGGGTGGGGGCTGGGAGATTTGCCTGGCCTGTCATTACCGCGTCGCGATAGACGATAAGTCCACACAGCTCGGCTTGCCGGAAGTCACCCTCGGCTTGTTGCCGGGCGGCGGCGGGGTGGTGCGCATGGTGCGCATGTTGGGGCTGGAAAAGGCCCTGCCGTACTTGCTGGAAGGTAAAAAAGTACGACCGCAACAGGCGCTGCAAGCCGGCTTGATCAATGAGCTGGCCGTGAGCCGCGAGGAGCTGCTGGCCAAATCCCGCGCCTGGATTCTCGCCAACCCTGAGGCCAGGCAACCGTGGGACAACAAGGCGTATCAAATCCCCGGCGGCACGCCGTCGAACCCCAAAGTGGCGCAGATGCTGGCGATTGCACCGTCGATCCTGCGCAGCAAAACCAACGGCTGCTTCCCGGCACCGGAAAAAATCCTCTGCGCTGCGGTAGAGGGCGCTCAGGTCGATTTCGACACCGCGCACCTGATCGAAGCCCGCTACTTCACCGAATTGGTGACGGGGCAGGTAGCGAAAAACATGATCGGCACCTTCTGGTTCCAGCTCAACGAAATCAACGCCGGCAGCTCGCGCCCCCAAGGCTTTGCGCCTTACGTGACACGCAAAGTCGGCGTACTCGGTGCAGGGATGATGGGCGCGGGCATCGCTTACGTCAGTGCCAGTGCGGGCATCGAGGTGGTGCTCAAGGACATCAACCTCGCTGCCGCCGAGAAGGGCAAGGCACACTCGGCCGCGCTGTTGGACAAGAAGGTCAGCCGTGGGCAATTGACCGCCGAGCAGCGGGACGCGACCCTGATGCGCATTCATCCTACGGCTTCTGACGCTGATCTGGCCGGTTGCGACTTGATCATCGAGGCCGTATTTGAAAACCGCGAACTCAAGGCCCAGGTTACGGCCGCCGCCCAAAGCGTGGTGGGCGCCGAGGCAGTGATCGCCTCCAACACCTCAACCTTACCCATCAGCGGCCTGGCCAACGCCGTACCTGATCCAGGCAAGTTCCTGGGCCTGCATTTCTTCAGCCCGGTGGACAAGATGCCCTTGGTGGAGATCATCAAAGGCGCGAAAACCAGCGACGAAACCCTGGCTCGAGGTTTTGATTTCGTACTGCAAATCAAGAAAACCCCGATTGTGGTCAACGACAGTCGCGGGTTCTTCACCTCGCGGGTGTTCGGCACTTTCACCAACGAAGGCATCGCCATGCTTGGCGAAGGCGTGGCTGCGCCGATGATCGAGACTGAAGCGCGCAAGGCCGGCATGCCGGTGGGGCCGTTGGCGGTGTCCGATGAAGTGTCACTCAGCTTGATGAGCCATATCCGACAGCAAACGGCCAAGGATCTGCAGGCGGAAGGTAAGGATGTGCCGACCCATCCGGCGACGCGGGTGATCGATCTGTTGGTGAATGAGTACAAACGCGCAGGCAAAGCAGCGGGCGGTGGCTTCTATGACTACCCGGCGGGTGGGCAGAAGCACCTGTGGCCCGAGTTGAAAACCCGGTTCGAACAGCCAGGCAAGCGGATTTCGCCACAGGATGTGCGCGACCGCCTGTTGTTTATCCAGGCCATCGAAACCGTGCGTTGTGTGGAGGAAGGCGTATTGATGTCCACGGCGGACGCCAATGTGGGGTCGATCTTCGGCATCGGCTTTGCCGCGTGGAGCGGTGGCGCGTTGCAGTTTATCAACCAGTACGGGTTGAACGACTTTATCGCCCGCGCCCGGTACCTGGCTGAGCAGTATGGGGAACGGTTCTCTCCACCAGCGCTGTTGCTGGAAAAGGCTGCACAAGGTGAAGTGTTTCGGTGATCTAAATGTGGGAGGGAGCAAGCTCCCTCCCACAAAGAGCCTCTACCAGGGCTTGCCTTGGAGGGGGTTTCGAGGCAGGCTCTGGGGTGTGCATTATTCCCATCACCGTGTCAGGTATTTTTTATGTCGCTACGCGTCTGTATCCTGGAAACCGATATCCTGCGTCCAGGCTTGATCGATCAATACCAAGGGTACGGGCAGATGTTCAAGCGCCTGTTCTCCAAGCAACCGATTGCCGCCGAATTTGTCATCTACAACGTGGTACAGGGTGAATACCCATCGGACGACGAAGTGTTTGATGCCTACCTGGTCACGGGCAGCAAGGCCGATTCCTTTGGCACCGACCCGTGGATCCAGACCCTCAAGACCTACCTGCTCGAACGTTATGAGCGCGGCGACAAGCTGCTAGGTATCTGCTTCGGTCACCAGTTGCTCGCACTGCTGCTGGGTGGCAAGACCGAGCGCGCGGGTCAGGGCTGGGGCATGGGTATCCACGACTACCAGCTCGATGCCAAGGCACCGTGGATGAGCCCTGAAGTGGAAGAACTGACGCTATTGATCAGCCACCAGGACCAAGTGACCACGCTGCCGGAAAACGCCACGGTCATTGCTTCCAGTGCGTTTTGCCCGTTTGCGGCGTATCACATTGGCGATCAGGTGCTGTGCTTCCAGGGTCACCCGGAATTTATCCACGATTATTCCCGCGAGTTGCTGGAGATCCTTCAGACAACCCTGGGCGAAAAAGTCTACACAAAGGGTGTGGCCAGCCTTGAGCGCGACCACCACGGCGTCACTGTGGCGGAATGGATGATGCGGTTTGTGGCCCATAAATCCGAAGCTAAGGTTTAAAGCCAACCCGAACGCTTGAAACTGGCCCACAGGCCGGTACAACCCACCGTAATGAACCCGAGCACCGCAAAATAGCCGTAGTGCCATTGCAGCTCGGGCATGTTCTGGAAGTTCATCCCGTAAATCCCCGCCACCGCCGTGGGGAACGCGAGAATCGCCGCCCACGCGGCGAACTTGCGCTGCACCACACTCTGGCGCGAAGCCTCCAGCAACACACCGATCTCGATGGTCTGGCTGGCGATATCGCGCAACGTGGTGAGGTCTTCCATCTGTCGCGTCACATGGATTTGCACGTCACGGAAATACGGGCGCATGTTCTTGTCGATAAACGGGAAGCTCAGCTTCTGCAGTTCCTGGCTGATCTCCACCATCGGTGCCACGTAGCGCTTGAGCCGCAGCACATCACGGCGCAGGCCATGCAGGTTCTGGATATCGCGCTCACTCAACGAGCTGCACAGCACGTTGCGCTCCAGCTCATCGATCTCGGCATGGATCGCCTCGCTCACCGGCTGGTAGTTCTCGGTGACGAAATCCAGCAAGGCATAGAGTACGAAGTCTTCCCCATGCTCAAGCAATAACGGCCGCGCCTCACAGCGTTGGCGTACAAAACCGTAGGACGCAGAATGCCCGTTGCGCGCCGTGATGATGTAGCCGTTGCCGGCGAAGATATGGGTTTCGATAAACTCCAGCTTGCCGTTCTCGCGCACCGGTGAATAGGTGACGATAAACAGCGCATCGCCAAAGGTTTCCAGCTTCGGGCGGCTGTGTTTTTCCAGGGCGTCTTCGATGGCCAGTTCATGCAAATTGAACTGGCGTTGCAGGTTGGCCAGTTCCTGGGCGTTGGGTTCTTCCAGGCCGATCCACACAAAATGGTCGGGTTTGGCGGCCCAGGCCGCGCCTTCATCGAGGGTGATATCGGTGACTTTTTTACCGGCGCTGTAGACCGCGGCCGCAACAACTCTACCCATGGTGCTGATCGCTTCTTATTGAGAGGACAGGTGTTGGGCAGCTTAGCTGGAAGCGAGTTCGATTGTTGCAGCCGATTGCAGCTCTCGGTCCATTGCCTCGATGCAATGGTCCATCTGTTCCTGGCAAGTCTGCATCAACTGAGGGATGTCATCCGCAGTCAGTCCAGCCGTAGGAATAGGTGGCAACGAACGAATGAGCACATCACCACTGTTCCAGCGATTGAGCTGCATATGGGTGACGTAATTGCTGACGCACACCTGCACGATCGGCACGCCCGCCGTAATTGCCATGTGGAACGCGCCTTTTTTGAACGGCAACAGGCCTTTGCCCAGGTTGCGCGTGCCTTCGGGGAACACCCAGATCGACGTGTCCTCATGCTGCAAAGTATGCGTCGTGGTGAGCATCGCACGGCGTGCCTTGTGCGCATTGCCCCGGTCGATCAACACATTACCCGCCAACCAGAACAACTGGCCGAACAGCGGCACCCACTTCAGGCTCTTCTTGGCGATACACACCGTGCGGTAAGGCACCACGGTGCCGAACACAAACAGGTCATAGTTGGATTGGTGGTTGGCGATGATCACGCAGGTGCCGGGCTTGTTGCGCAGTGAGTCGACATCGGTCTTCACGTTCAGGCGCAAGATCCACATGGCGGGCAGGGCATAGAGGCGCGCGCACAAGCGACTGTTGTCCGGGTTGAACGGTCGGCAAATGCCCAACAAAACGCCCAGCACACCGGCGACGATAAAGTGCAGGCCCATCAACAACATACGTAACAGAAAAAGCATCGACACGGCCTATCGGGACAAAAGGTGGCGCAGTGTACGGATGTGCACTGTATTCGGCAATTGCCCCTACAGACGTAGGAGATAGGCGATGTTTAAGCACATGTTTCAACATGTGCCGATACAGCCCGACTAGAGCGGCTCAAGGTGATTCTGTTTATTTGTAAGAAAAAGCCCGACTCAAGGTCGGGCTCTGGCATAACGAGAGTAGGGCTCAGCTCAGGTTGTGGCCTTGATCCTGGATGATTGCATCATCCAGCGCTTCCAACAGCGCCTTACGCACTTTCAACTTGGTGTGCTTGTGGGCGTTCATATTGATCTTCTTCAACTGACGCGCCGCTTCCAGGGCAGCAGCGTGCAACGCTTCAGGGGCGACGACTTTATCGAGGAAGCCGGCAGCCAATGCGCCCTGCGGGTCAAACATCTCGGCGTTGATCACCGAACGGTGAAATGCCGACTTGCGCAGACGATCCCGCGCCAACTCGATACCGGCGTGATGCATGGTCATGCCAATTGCCACTTCATTCAGGCCGATGCTGAACGGGCCTTCCACACCAATCCGATAATCCGCCGACAACAGCAGGAACGCGCCCTTGGCGACCGCGTGCCCAGGGCAAGCGACGATTACCGGGAACGGATGGGACAATAGTCGACGCGCCAACGTCGAGCCCGACGTCACCAGGCTGATCGCCTCTTTGGGGCCGGCCGTCATCACCTTCAAATCATAACCACCCGACAGTATCCCCGGCGTCCCGGTGATAACCACCACCGCGCGGTCCTTCTCGGCCTGATCCAGCGCCGCATTAAACTCACTCACCACCGCCGGAGAAATGGCATTCACCTTGCCGTTGCTCAAGGTCAGGGTCGCGATACCGTCTTCGAGGTGGTAGGCAATCAACTCACTCATGACGCGGTTCCTTGTAGGATTTGTTATAGAGAGGCTATTTATAGAAGTGCATGCGCAAACGTTACCCACCACGCCCGCCCTGGTAAAGCGCCGTGACTGACTACCCAGTCAGGCTTTTACGCCACACCCAAGGGTAGACGGCCCGAAGCAGGGCGCACCGACCGTCCCAGGCATCCATTCCCTATGCCCGAGAATGGCAGAATCACCGTCCCTGAATGGGCAGGTAATGGCATAACCGTCTAACCGCATGAAAATTCTGAAAAAAACCTTTGCCATCAGAAAGGCTTTCGACTACATTAGCGCGCCTCGACAGACTGAACTGGTTTGACGAGATACGGTGAAGTGTCCGAGTGGCTTAAGGAGCACGCCTGGAAAGTGTGTATACAAGAAATTGTATCGAGAGTTCGAATCTCTCCTTCACCGCCAAATTCGATGTAAACAAAACCCCTGGTTTCGAAAGAAACCAGGGGTTTTGTGATTTCTACGGCCGGAAAAACGTTCAACCCCACCGCTCAATGCCTATGCCGATGATGCACATCCGGAAAATGTGCATGGCTATGCCGCATCACACTGTGCACATGCACATG